>JANXTG010000021.1 GCA_025352525.1 Ferruginibacter sp. | reverse complement strand
TCTTTTATTCCGGCATAGGTACTAAGTCGCTTTAATGCATAATATATCGATGCGGGATAAACCTCCCAATTCATTAAAGTAGCATGTGCATTTCGTTTATTTGCTTTTATAATTTTTGCCCTCACAAATGGCATCAACGGTGCATACTTTACAACCTCACGTGTATAATTTTGCAGGCCGATAAAATCCATATCAAAAGCAAGTTTTTTTTGGTCCCCGGCTATCATAAAACGTTCTATGCGCTCCATTATTTTTAATTCTTTTGTGGGGTAGCCCATACCCAGCAGCGGTTCTATAAACATTCTGTTAAGCAGCGCATCTAGTTTTGCAGTGGCAAGTATATCTTTTTCTTTCTGGCTATAGGGTTCTAAATGTGAATAGGAAAATGTAGTGCCCACTTTGCAATCGCCTCTTAGAGATTTTATAATTCTTCCTCCCTCTGCCTGGCACATGGCCGCATGGTGTGCGGCTGCTAAAAAACTTGCAAGTCCTTTTTTTCCCGGAGCATGCACACCCAAAAAATATCCTGCACCGGTAAAAACCATTGGCTCATTCAATACCATCCAGTGTTTTACCCGGTCGCCAAAATTACTTACACAACAGGCTACAAAATTGCTGAACCATTCAATGATGTCTCTGTTTACCCAGCCACCTTTTTGTTGTAAAATTTGCGGCAGGTCCCAGTGGTATAAGGTTATCCAGGGTTGTATGCCGAGTTCTAAACAATAATTAATTATTCTGTTGTAAAAATTAATTCCCTTGTAGTTTATAGCGCCAGTGCCATTGGGCAAAATACGACTCCACGATATAGAAAACCGATAATTAGCAATGTTCATTTTATGCATCAATGCAATATCTTCTGCATAATTATTATAAAAATTACAGGCCACATTGCCATTATGGTCATCAATAATTTTTTTCTTTTGTTGCGAAAAAGTATCCCATATGGATGGGCTCTTTCCGTCTATATTATGCGCCCCTTCTATTTGATATGCAGCGGTAGAAACACCCCATGTAAAATCATCGCCAAAATCTGCTTTTGTATAAATCATAACTTAACCGGCGGCTTGTTGTAGTACTTTCCCCAAGCTTAAATTCTTTATTTTTTTGATGCTGTAAGATGATCCCTTTAGCGTTTTAATGTTTGTACTTGTATGTCCGTGTTTTTGTACAATGCTGTCAATAATATTTTGTGTTATATCAGGATAATTAACAGCAATAAATAATTTACCTGTTGTCCAGTCTGTTATTTGTTCTAAGTATTTCTTTTTTAAACTTTTTATAACCGGTACGCCCATGGTTTCCAAAGCTGCAGCATTGCATTGTTGTTCGTACTGTCCTTTCATAGGGATCACCATCAGTTTCTTTTTTAAAAAAAGTGCTTCCGCAGGCGTTTCAAAACCGCCACCACACAAAACTCCTGCGCAGTTTATCATGCTTTCAATAAATGCATCATTATTAATTGGTCTTATTCTCACATTGTTTTTAGTATACGCTGTTAAAGAGTGTTTACTAAAGACTTCCCATGTTACATCTTGTATTTTGCTTAAAACAGCAATGATACGTTCTTCGCTGTAAGCCGGTAGGTAAACGGTAAAATGCTGTTTATTTTGTGGTACGGCAATTCTTATTTGCGTGCGAATGACCGGGGTAAAAATATTTTTATCGTAAGCACTAAAATGAAACCCATAAGCAAAACTTACAGGAGCATAGTTGTTCAATATCAGCTTGCCTATCGGATCTGTCTTTTTAGATTTAGGGCTTTTTTTATTTATAACGGCAGCCTGGTGGCTAAGACCAATACAGGGTATGTTTTTTAATTTGCAGGCCCATGCGCTCACAGGTTCAAAATCATTTATTACCAGATCATAATTTTCTACAGGCAGGCTTTTTATTTCATTGTAGAGTTTTTTCAGGCTGCTTTTTCTGTAGGTTGATACCATATCTACATTACCCTTGGTTCCAAATATAAAACTGAGTCCTTTAAATCTGTATTTTATCGGGTAAGGCAATTCTACATCAGCCTGCGTGCCGCTCACCAAAATATCAACATCTCCCTTTAATTGTAGTATGGGAATAATATCTCTTGCTCTGCTGATATGTCCGTTACCGGTACCTTGTATGGCGTATAATATTTTCATTAATTGCGCATTAAATTAAATTCTGCCAGCATGTTATCAAATAATTTATTGTTGTCCAGTTCATCTTCTTCTTGGGTATCATCATCAATTATTCCCATTAGGGATTCATCAAATTTATAGAGGCTCCATGCTGAGTTTACATATTCTAGAGCAGTTAAATTTTCTATCCAGTCACCGCTATTTAAATAAATTATTTTTCCTTGGTCATTTTCAATTGTTCGTATTTCCGGTTGATGAATGTGGCCACATATTACGTAGTCGTATTTGTTGCTTATGCCAATATCAGCAGCAGTCTGTTCAAAACTGTTTATAAATTTTACAGCCGACTTTACACTGTTTTTTATTTTTTTCGAAAGAGATACTTTACCCTTCTTAAATATTTTTTCAGAAATAAAGTTTACGACACTGTTTATTACAATTAAGGTATCATAACCAGCAGCACCAAGCTTTGCCAGCCATTTACTGTGTTGCATCGTTACATCAAATACATCACCATGAAACACCCATGCTTTCTTTTCATTGTCCAATTCAAGAATAACTTTATCTACAATTTTAAAAGAACCCATTTTAAAACCGGTAAATTTTCGCAGCATTTCATCATGGTTACCGGTTACATAAATAATCTTTACACCTTTGGTTACCCACTCCATAAAATGTTTAATTATTTTCATGTGAGCTTTTGGCCAGTAACGTTTGCTAAACTGCCAAATGTCAATAATGTCGCCGTTTAATATAACAGTCTTAGGCTTTACAGATTTTAAATAATGCAGCAGTTCTTTAGCATGACAGCCGTAAGTGCCAAGGTGTACATCAGAAATTACGAGGATATCTAATTTTCTTTTTTTAGCCTCCTTCATTAACAGGCTTTAGTGTATTTAAATGCAGAACACAAAGAAGATATTCTGGAAATTAATAGAAGGATAACCAGTTCGGAGAAATAAAATTTGATACTTTTCATGGAGGAGATTTTAAGCTTAAATGAATAAACTGACACGTAAAGAAAACCTTTTAATATGCCTAAATTGTTACCAAAAGTTTAATTGAATATTAAGTTTTGTAAGTTGGCAATTTTACTCCAAAGCTTATTGTTGATTGTTGAATATCAGAAAAATAACGTGCTACAAAACCGGTTCAATAAGTTATTGTTTTGCTTTCTCCCCATTGTACAGAAGCAGTAGCATTTTTTGGTTCTGTATTCCAAAGGCATTCCCTTACCGTCATGCGCCGCAGCAGGGTATCTATCGTAACTACATGAAAAGATAAACGGGTTTCATCCTTTGCAGAGTATTTGCCCTTCATGGGAGAGTCAACCCTAAACACGTGCAGGCTTATTTCATTTTTAATGCCGGAATATTCATAAAATTGGTTCCAGTTGGAGTTGCCATGAAAGTATGCTTTTATATTACCGTGTCTTTTTATAAAGCGCTCCCAGCCCGCTTGCTCTAAAGCAGTTTTGCCCCCGTCGGTTTTAGCCTTGCCAAAATCTTTATAATGCTCTGTAAGTAAGTTTTCAAACTTATCAGTAGCATTAAAAGGCAAATTGTTTGGGTTGGAAAAATGTTTTGCTTCGCTCTCCGGCTGGTCATGGGAGAAGATGATAACCGGCTTTTTTCTGCTGATTTTTCTAAGGTCTTTTTTCATCCATATCCGCTCTGCAGAATCAGGCCATAGGTTGATGAACATAAAATGTATGCCGCCAATATTTTTAGAATAATGTATTTTATGAATGTTGTATTGGTAACTTTCTTTTGTTAAAGCAACATCAGGCTTCATCATTAAATTGTAAATGCCCGCCATGGAACTTGCATCGGTTTTTGGGCTCATGGTTTTATAATGACCTATAGCATTGGTAATGTCATGATTGCCAGAGATAATCATTAACTGTGTTGGTTTGCCTGCATGGTCTGTAAGGTTAATCTTGTGCAGGTAATCCGCTTCAAATTGCTGCCACGATATTGTTGCAGACTGTACCGGTATTTCCATGCGGTTTGCAATATCTCCCCCTTCAACAATGAAGTCTATTGGGCCCACGGTTTTACCGGCCGCCACACCGCCATCTTCAGGCAAAACGGCTGTAGGCAGGCTGTTTATTTTTTGCAGCATAGCCAGGTTCACTTCTTGGCCGGTAACATTTGCCTGCCCCCTAAAAAATGGCCTCACAACACCATAATGCGCATCCGAAGTAAAAATAAATTGAAGTATGGTTGCTTTATTATTTTGTGCTGTTGCAAGCGTTCCACCCCAAAAAAAGAAAATAAAAAACAGGCATCCCTTCATCGTATTTAATAAATTAAGCACTGCGAAAGTATCAATTATTTTAAGTGGCTCTAAGCAAGTAACAGTTTGTTAATATAAGGAACATGTGTACCGTAGCAATTAATCTGTATACGTTGTATTGGTAACAAAATATAGAATCATTCGAAGTACAAGTAAATTATTGTGTCGGTATGTTATGTAATTATTACCGGTTTATGATTTAACAATTAGGACACAATCAAAAGCCAATATTGTAATTCACAACTAAGCTATGCCAATGTTTCACCAAACTTATGCTTCCTTCTTTAGCAAGATTTCTTTTTTCATTTTCCTTTCCTTATTTTCTATACAAATAAATGCGCAATCAATAAAAGGATTTGTTACAGATGTTGATACAAAGGAGCCGCTTACCGGGGCAACTCTTGCTGTAAAAGGAAGTACACAGAAATCACTTGTAAGGCTTGATGGATCTTTTGTATTAAAAAGTTTACAGCCGGGCAGTTACGAAATTACCGTAACCAATATCGGTTATGCGGCTGTTACACAAACAGTATCCGTTGCTGCTCATACGCCTGTTGTTTTAATAAGTCTGCAAAAAGACACCCGTAGCCTTGGTGCAGTAACCATGTTAAGTTCGGGTAAAACGGATGATAAAAGTGCAAGGGGGCTGGAAAAAAGAGCCGATGTGGTTAAAAATATTCTCTCCCAAAAAACCATTGAGCTGTTGCCGGATGTTACTGTGGCCAATGCTGTGCAGCGCATGAGCGGTGTTACCATACAAAGAACAAGCAGTGGCGAAGGCCGTTATGCAATTATTAGAGGGATGGACCAGCGCTATAATAATACGCTCGTAAACGGTATAAAAATTCCCAGTCCGGATAATAAATACAGGTATGTACCACTCGATATTTTTCCTTCAGATTTGTTAGAAAGGCTCGAGGTAATTAAATCGCTTACGCCGGCAATGGAAGCAGATGCTACAGGTGGTGCTATGAATCTTGTAATGAAAAGCGCACCCGATAAGTTTTTGCTCAATGCAAATATTGCAGGTGGTTACTCCACACTTTTTTCAGACAGAGATTTCAGCAGTTTTAGTACAGCTGCAATAAACAAACAATCGCCTGCGGAAATAAACGGAAACAGTTATGCTGCAAATGCAAACAATGATTTTCAAAAAAACAGCCTGCTCTTTTCTGCAAAAAAGAAACCTGTAAACACTACATTAGGTCTTACCGTTGGTGATCGTTTTTTAAACAAACGACTTGGCGTGTTGGTCGGGGTAAGTTATCAGAATATTTACAGAGGCTCCAACTCCGCTTTCTTTCTGCCAAATGCACAACCAACCACAGCACCAGGGTTAGATAACATTCCTGTATTCAGCGATATTTATAAAAGAGAATATTCCACCCAAACAAGCCGTGTAGGTATTCACAATAAAATAGACTACATACTTAATGCCCGTAACAAAATTTCTCTGTACAATCTATATTTAAAAACAAACGAATACCAGAGCAGGTATTCGGTAGATTCTGTACTTGCTATTCAAAGAACAGGGCCGGGCTCCGGAAATGTACAAATCACCAACAGAAGCCGTTGGCAGCAACAAAGTATTTACAATGCAACCCTTCAGGGAGATCATATGCTCAGTAACCTGTTTAAACTTAACTGGAGTGCAGTGTATTCTAATGCAGTATTTGCTTTGCCGGATATGGCCGATTATGCTGTTGATCACGCTGTGTTCACAGATCCATCTACAGGTGCAGTTACTACAACACAACATATTACCCAAAAAATGTCAAGAATATGGTCGCACAATACCGACCAGGATCTATCAGGTTATTTAAATATGACCTATGCTCCAAAAATTGCAAACAAGACAACTGAAATTTCTTTCGGAGGTTTAATTCGTTATAAAACAAGAGACAATTATGATAACCGTTACACGCTTGATCCCGTACTTACAGGCGGAGCTCCACAAGCATTTACGGACATTCAGTCTGCTCAGTACTTTTTTAAACCAGACCAGGGTAAGGGTACAGTAACAGCAACAACTTTTAACAACTATAATTTTAAAGAAGATATTGCATCTGGTTATGCGCAGGTAAAAAGAGCCATTACAGCAAAGCTGGAAGTGCTTGCAGGTGTGCGTGTCGAAAATACGCAACAAAAATATGTTACCGTAATGCCAGCAAATATTGATGCTAAAGAGGGTACCATCAATTACACAGATATTTTACCAAGCGTAAATTTTAAATATGCAGTAAATGATAAACAAAATATCAGACTATCTTATTTTAAATCTATCAGCCGCCCAAGTTTTTTTGAGATAGTGCCGCAGCAGGAACTGGATGAAAATTTTAATGTAAAAGGTAACCCTTACATAAAGCACAGCCGTGCAGATAATATTGATCTTCGCTACGAGCTTTTCCCCGGTGCAGCAGATCAGTTTTTGATAGGCGCATTTTACAAGAATATAGCAAACCCAATTGAGCTGTATGTAGTGAGTGCAGGTGGCCCAAGCAACCAGCAGATTTTGCCGCAAAACCCAAAAAATAATGCTACCAATTATGGGCTGGAAATGGTGATTACAAAATACTTTGGCTCGTTTGGCGTATCCGCAAACTACACGTACACAAAATCTAAAATAACTACCGACAAACTTTACTATTACTACGATAACGGACAAAAGAATAAATCTGTACAACAGAGCAGGTCACTGCAGGGCCAGGCAGATAACATTGGTAATATATCCCTGCTTTACAAAAATCAAAAATTGGGGTTAGATGTTCAACTTGCTTATGTGTATACAGGAGAAAGAATTGCTTTGGTTTCACCGATATACAATTCAGATTACAAACAGGCGCCATACGCCCAACTGGATTTTTCTCTTGAAAAGAAAATAGTAAAACATTTTTCTGTTTATGCTAAAATCAACAACCTTACAAATGCACCTGCAAAACTTTATATAGATCAAACAAACACTTTCCGTTCCGGTAAAGATATTTTACCTGACCAGGATAATGACAGTAAAATACTGGTACAAAAAGATATTTACAAAGTAACCTACCTCGCAGGTTTCCGCTACAAATTTTAAAATTATATAAAGCACAATTGATGAAAAAAATAGTAACATACCTGTTGGTCTTGTTTTTAGCCATAGGGTTTTTAACAGGTTGCCAAAAAGCTGCAGAAGACAAAGCGGATATCTATAAAGCTCCGTTGCTCATTGCACAGCCAATAAGTGACGCAGCGCCGCTTTGCGGTGCTATAAAAGGCACAATGCTTTCCGGCAAAACCTATATAATTGGGTGCGATATTGTAGTAAATAAAGGAGATACATTGTTTTTGCAGCCGGGTGTGCGCATCAATGTAGCAACAAATGCTGCTATTATTGTTAAAGGTACTTTTGTAAGCAATGGTACACAAACAATGCCTAACTGGATCACAGTAAATGCTGTTGTAAAAAACGATACACCAGGTGCTGATCCTGCAACTGATCCTGCATTTTCAGGTAAATGGAAAGGGCTTTATGCAGATACCAGCTGTATGCTGATGGTATTAAAATATACCCACCTGGAATTTGCCGGTGCCGCACTAGGCTCTACCACTTCGCCCCTCATTGCAAATACTTCCAATACTTCTTCATTTTCTGTGCTGTTTCAAAATTACAATGGCAGCTTTGTTATGGAAGATTCATGGACTTACGGTGGTGTAGATGATCCGGTAAGAATATCGAGTGGCAACATTGCCTTGTTTAGAAATACCATGGAGAAGGGCGGGCTAAATGGAGGTGATGGCTTTAATGTAAAAGGCGGAACTGTAGGAGATATGGCCTATAACTTATTTGTAGGCAATGCAACCAGTGGCCAAAAAGTTTCAAATAAAGGCCAGCCAATTGGTGCACCTACATCCAATGTAATTATGTACAACAGTACATTTATTAATTGTGGGTACAGACAGATACAGACAGGCAGGGGTGCAAATATAAATTTTGAAGAAGGCGCACGTGGAAAATTCTATAACAACCTTGCAGTAAACTGTAAGTTTGGTTACAGGGTAGTTAAAACACCTGTTTCAGATACAGCAAATTTATTTTACGGCAACAACTACCAGTACGCAGATTCACTTTTGGTAGCCAACCAGTTTTTTCCTGTAGGCTATATTACAAGGCCACAAACTACAGATTTACCTTTGCCATCCGCTTACTTACCGGCTAACTATTCGCTGGGTACTGCTTACAATGGTACTGCTGCTGTGCAGTCGGGTAATCCATTATTTATTAATTATCCGTTGCCTGTTACAGGTGGTATTAAACTTAGAGATATTGCAACAGTAGGTAATTTCAATTTCAGGTTACAGGCTTCTTCCCCATGTATTGGTAAAGGGTATACAGGTTTTAATCTTTCACCCTTACAAAAAGTTGCCATAGATCCTGTATTTGGAGTAAGCTATTATCCTCAACCCGGTGTTGATGTTGGCTGCTTTCAATTTAACGGATCAGGAAATAATCATTAGTATACAGCAATAAAAATCGGTGTTGTTGAGCGTAGTAATACTAAATATTGAGTGGGTTTCATAATGGCAAATTGTCAACTTTATAATTAAAGACATTGCCTGAACATTACACAAATTCCTTCTCAGCAACGTCTCGCCTCTTGGCGGACGTTGCGTCAACTATAAGCGTATTTTTCACCTTCACGAAAACTTTATCTTCCATTTCTGCAAAGTTACTTCTCAGCAACTTCTCGGCCCTCGCCAAACATTGCGTCAATCTTTCCCTAACAATATGCACCGTTTGAATCTGCTTTTTTATTTAAAAATCTGCTTTATAAAATCAGTTTTTGTATCATGAAAATGCTTGTTGCTATCTACAAAAAAATTGGGTGTTCAACATAAGTCTCATCCGTAATCGCAATGCTAATTGAATATCTTTACCCCCAAAGAAAACAAACAATGCCCGATACCGATAAGTGTCCACTCTGCAATCGTGAGTTGGCTGAACCAATTGTGCGACATCATTTAATACCGCCAAGCAAGGGCGGAAGGGATTCACCTACCGTGCCGATGCATAAAATTTGCCAGGCAAAAGTACATGCCGTTTTTACAGAAACAGAATTGAAAACATATTATCATACTGTAGATCGGCTGAAGGAACACGACGACATTTCTAAATTTATTAAATGGGTAAGTAAAAAGGAACTTGAATTTTTTGATACGACGATTAAAAAGAAATAGTTGGGTTTTTTTCTTCTCAGCAATGTCTACTTCTCAGCAGCGTCTCGCCCCTTGGCGGACGTTGCGTCATTTATAACGGCTTTTCTTCTTTCTCAGCAACGTCACAGCCCTTGCATGACGTTGCGTTCATTATTTTTAGCGAATCAAAGCGCAACGCCCATGTTGAAAGACTTTGCTGCGAAGTACTTCAAACGCAGTTTCATTTGCCATATCTTGCTCCTAAAAAAAATGCAGGCATTTAAGAGCAATATCATTGAGGCTAATGATGTAATACTATTACTTCATGGCGGGGTTGGGAGAATACATAAAGAAGCAATTTCTCCAGAAACTGAACACCTATACCAAGAAGCGATTATACATGCATTAACGGAGGGGCAGAAAATAATTTCATGCGGTGGTAAAAGTATTGATGCAGTAGAAACGGCCATTAGAATTTTAGAAGATTGTCCTTTGTTTAATGCAGGTAAAGGAGCCGTGTATGCTAACAATGAAATGATAGAACTTGATGCGGCGATAATGGATGGTAAAACGCTTAATGCAGGTTCTGTAGCAGGTGTGCGCACGGTAAAAAATCCCATTTCTGCAGCCCGTAAAATAATAGATAATTCACCACATGTGATGCTTGTGGGGAGTGGAGCAGATGAGTTTGCAAAAGAGAATGGTATTGAAATTGTTGACCAGTCGTATTTTAAAGTAAAAGACCGGTGGCAGCAGATAATAAAGTTAAAAGAGGAAACCGAAAATAATACAGATCTATTTTCAAAACATCCGCCAACAAAGCTCGGCACGGTGGGTTGCGTTGCAATAGATGAAGGCGGCGGGTTGGCTGCTGGGACTTCTACAGGCGGCATGCTCAATAAAAAATTTGGTAGGGTGGGTGATACCCCTATAATTGGTGCCGGTACTTATGCCAATAAAATATGTGCAGTTTCATGCACCGGGCATGGCGAATATTTTATTTGCCATGCAGTAGCACATGACATCTGTGCGATGATAGAATATAAATCAATCCCTGTAAGTGTTGCTGTAAAGGAAATGATTGAAGAGAAACTTACAAATGCCGGTGGTGTGGGCGGCCTGATAGCCATGGATGCAAATGGTAATATTGCTGTGAATTATAATACAGAGGGCATGTTTTACGGTTTTATAAAAAAAGACGGTACCATAACGGTAAATATTTGCAATATGATCATTGAATAATCCGGTTACTTGGAAACGGGATTTGATATGAAAACTACTTCACATCAATGTCTACTTCTTAGCAACGTCTCGGCCCACTGCCACATGTTGCGTAAATAATTTTTAGCGAACCATAACGCAACTTCCCGGTTGGAAGACGTTGCTGCGAAATAGATGCACATAATTGGTTATTGGCTTAGTCTCCTTCCTTTATTGACCCCCGGAAATCTTTCCTCATAAAGAGCCTGTTTGCCCACTTTTGTAACGTATTTGTTACAGTTAAATTTAAGGTGGGCGTGCTCCGGCAAATCAATATACCACCAGCTTCATGATTTCAATTTGCTTGTAGATGGTTGTGATGCTAAGAATGTAAATCATTTGCTCAATATGCCCCGGGCAATTCTATTGATCCTGTCATATTGTTTCTTTCCATAAACTTTACAGTACTGGCATTAAAAACCTGCATAAGTGTAAGGTCTATGTTTTGCTGTGCAATATTGATTTCACTATTTTGCAGCATGTTTGATGTTTTCTTTTTGCACATTGCAGATAAAGTCATTTTGAACGAAGAGGAGAAGGCCTTGGTAAAAAGTTACTTTTCGCCCAAGAAACTGCGCAAAAAACAATACCTGCTGCAGGAAGGTGATGCTTGCAAATACCTGGCTTTTGTAGAACAGGGATTGCTGCGTTCTTACAATGTAGATGACAAAGCGGTAGAACACATGCTGCAATTTGCCTGGGAAGGTTGGTGGATTTCTGATACTTACAGCTTTCTCTCGGGCGAACCGGCAGCGTATAATATTGATGCGATAGAAGATGCCGAACTCCTGCTGATAACACTCCCCCATTTTGAAGAAATGATGTTGCAGGTGCCACGGATGGAACGTTATTTTCGCATCTTGTTTCAAAAAAATATCATCTCTAAAGAACGGCGACTACTCAGCAGCATCTCCCTTACAGCCGAAGAAAAATACCTCCGCCTGCAACACAGCAACCCTGAGCTCGTACAACGCATTCCGCAACAATTAATAGCCTCCTATCTGGGCATTACACCCGAAACGCTGAGCCGCATTCGTAAAACCATCGTCCAAAAAAAATAAGCATTACTTGATAAATATCAAGTGCATTTCTTATCAAATGTCAATTAGTAAGGCACGAGGGTGTAGCTACCTTTGCATGCTAACAACAGCTACATGGCAACAAGAAAAATCATGGCGATCATTGGAGCCAACTCCAAAATAGGTACCCTGCTTGCAGAGCGTATGGCACCTACGTATGATCTCCTGCTGATGGATAGCAGCAGTGACGAACTTATGGCGCTCACAAATTCCATCAGGTTGCAACAGCCCGCTACCAACATAAACAGTTTGGCGTGTTGCCGGGAAGCATCCTGGGAGGCAGACGTAATTGTGGTTGCTGCTGCTATGGAACAACTACCTGCTATAGCCCAAAAAATAAAAGAAGTAACCAACCGTAAACCGGTAATTCATTTTAGCCCGGCAGGTGCTGCAACAACAACACTCCAAGAACTGTTACCGCATGCCAATGTGGTGGTGGCTGAGTTAGAAACGGCTGCATCCACCGACCGCCTGCAAAAAGTAGTACGTCTGGGCGGAGTTGATAAAGAAGCTTTGAAATTGGCGAGTGAGATATTGGCACGTTCTTTTGCTACCGCTCTATAGCTGGCAAGTTTTGCAAAGGCAACATAGGGAGCAGATGATTTTGGCTGATAAATTGAAAATTTGAGATGAATTAAAAAGTAGCGTATGGAAAGTCTGGAAGGAAAAATAGCGCTTGTAACACAAGCTGGTAAAGGAATTAGAAAAAAAGCATCGCTGTACGCAACTACTCCTTAAGTATTGCAGGATATATAAACAGCAGTTTTTAAGAATTGATTTTACATGATTAAAATAAAACGAGTTAAATGAAAGTAGAAATATGGAGTGATATCGTTTGCCCATTTTGTTACATAGGCAAACGCAAATTTGAAACTGCCCTGGCAGATTTTGTCGGAAAAGATAAAGTGGAAATTGAATGGAAAAGTTTTCAGCTGGATCCGGAGATGGACAATAAAGAAGGCTTGAATGTGCATGAATATTTGGGCAAAAGAAAAGGCGGTACCACCGCAGATGGCAAACGCATGAATGATGGTATGACAGCCGCTGCAGCCGAAGTGGGCCTGCAATATGATTTTGACAACGGCATCATCAACAATACCATGAATGCCCATCGCTTGTTGCATTGGGCCAAAGAAGAAGGTTTGCAAAATGAACTGAAAGAAAGAATTTTTAAGGCTTACTACACAGAAGGTATTGACACGGCCGATATAGCTGAATTGGTGCGCCTGGCTAAGGAAACAGGCTTGGACCCAGTGCAGGCCCGCAAAGTACTCGAAGAAAATCTTTATGTAAAAGAAGTGCTGCAAGACCAGCAGGAGGCCGCCGAATTGGGTGTGCAGGGTGTTCCCTTTTATGTGTTCAACCGAAAATATGCGGTGAGTGGTGCGCAGCCTTCTGAAGTATTTGCACAGGTGTTAAACAAAGTTTTGCAAGAGCAACAACCTGCATTAATCATAGAGCAGGGCGAAGGATCCTGCGATATCAACGGCAATTGTAACTAAATATTTATCACTAATATCTATCAGCTACCGGCTGCACACAGCCGGAGCAATCCATAAAAAACGCAACAAATGAGCAAGGAAATTTTATTTGAGCCATACAACCTGGCAGATTTAAAACTTAATAACAGACTGGTAATGGCACCTATGACCAGGGGCCGCTCCAACAATGATGGCAATGTAGCAACAGAACTAACAGCCGCCTATTACGTGCAACGTGCCAGCGCTGGCTTACAGATTACAGAGGGTACTTTCGTTAGCAAAAAAGCAGTCGGCTTTGTAAATGTGCCTGCTATTTACAGCGAAGATCAAACCAAAGGATGGAAACTGGTTACAGATGCTGTGCACAAGGAGGGAGGAATAATTTTTGCGCAGCTATGGCATGTGGGTCGTATGTCGCACCCCGATTTGCACGAGGGCGAATTGCCACATGCACCTTCTGCTATTAATCCACATGCCCAGGCATATACCCACAGTGGATTTGTAGATACGGTGACGCCGAAAGAAATGAGCAAAGCAGACATTGAACAAACGATAGCAGATTTTAAAAATGCAGCAGCCAATGCAGTGAAAGCCGGTTTTGATGGAATTGAACTGCATGCTGCCAATGGCTACCTTATTCACCAGTTTTTTGTGGGCAATGCTAATACCCGCACAGATGAATATGGTGGGTCTATAGAGAACCGTGCCCGCATGCTGTTTGAAGTGTTGGATGCCATTGCTGAAGTTATACCCAAAAACCGGATTGGGATTCGGTTCAATCCGTCTACCCATGGCTTATTTGGGATGAACATAGATGAACAAACGATTCCAATCTATGAATATATGGTGGAGAAACTCAACGCATATGGTTTGGCATACCTTCATTTTATGGAACCCTTTAATGATGTAAGCGAAGTACCTTTCGCAGTAACGGAAGTGGCCAAACATTTTAGACCGCTTTACAATGGAACCCTCATTATCAATAATGGGTTTGACAAAGAAACCGGGAATGCCATTCTGGAAAATGGTTACGCAGACCTGGTGGCTTATGGCAAACTGTTCATTGCTAATCCCGACCTGGTAGCCCGTTTTGAACAGAACGCACCGCTGTCTAAAGCAGACCCTGCCACCTTTTATACCACCGGCACAGTGGGTTACACCGACTACCCTTTTATGAATAAGTGATGTGAAAACCCTGCTTCTTTAAGTACTGTCCATTTTAGACAAACACATAAAAATATTTTTTTCATTTTTTTAATAAATTAAAAGTTATGAGCAATTATAAAGTACAACTCAAACCAATAGAAGTTGCATCGGCAGACGAAAGAACGAAACCAATTTTAGAGGCCGTCATCAAAAAAAATGGTGCTGTACCAAACATGTATGCCAACATGATCAACTCACCCGGCCTCTTGGAAACTTATTTGCACGGTTATGATGCTTTTAGAAAAGAAAGTGGCTTTACGCCGGTGGAGCAGGAAGTAGTTTTTCTCACATTGAGTTATCTGAATGCCTGCGACTATTGCATGGCTGCACACAGCGTTATTGCCGATAAAATGAGCAAAGTGCCAGAGAATGTCACCAATGCTATTCGCAACGGCAAGCAAATAGAGGATGCTAAATTGCAGGCCTTGGCAAATTTTACAGAAGAGTTGTTTACTACAAGAGGCAGACCATCAGCAGCGGCAGCTGAAAAGTTTTTGTCAGCAGGATACCAGGAGCGGCAGATATTAGAAATCATACTGGCCCTGGCAGTGAAAACATTGAGCAACTACAGCAACCATGTATTTGGTACCGAAGTAGATGCTATGTTCAAAGAAAGAACATGGAATAGTGCCGATGTAGCAGCGAACATTTAATCTAAGTTATGGGTTGCAAAAGGCGTGGCCATAATGGGCTACGCCTTTCTGTTAGCTCAAGATGGTAAAAGTAAAAAACATACGATGCAGGATGTGATTGTTGGCGGATTAAATGGATTGACCATTGCCTATCAATTTTCTTCTCAGCAACGTCGTCTTGGCCCTTGCCTGATGTTGCGTGTATAAATTTTAGCAAACCAAAACGCAACGTCCCCATTGGGAGAGGTTAATGTGAAGTAAGTTTCTGCCTTTTAACTTTATCGCAGCTAATATTTTTTTCTCAGCAACGTCTCGGCCCTTGCCTGACGTTGCGTATATAAATTTTAGCGAACCAAAACGCAACGTCTCCTTTGGGAGAGGTTGATGTGAAGTAAGTTTCTGCCTTTTAACTTTATCGCAGCTAATATTATGTTTTCTTAAGCAGTGGTCAGCAACATAACCGGCAGGCGTTGTACAGCAGGCAAATTGTCAACTTCATAATTAAATAGATTGCCTAAAAATTACACAAATTTTGGTTATGCATTTTTCCAAAATGTGAAAAAAAGAAACGTTTATCGCTAAAATGTAAGTGCATTTACGCATGTTGGAAAATATAATAAAAGTTATAAACCAAATAATACGCTTGATGAATAGGTTTGAAAAAACTAGATTGCTTTGGCTTTTTTTTTGATGAAAATTTAATATTAATCATTAAAAAATATTTAAAATGGCAACAACAGAAAGCAAAAGCATGTCCTATGCAACAGAGATCGATTCAACGATTGAAAAAATTGAAAGTCACGTTGAAAAAGGAACACCAACAGGTGTCAAAACTGTAATCAGTGGTTGGTTAGAAAAACTGAGCGAACACAAAGAACTTTCAGGTATTGGTAAGGATCTTGAAAAATTGCAGCATGCTTTGGAAGCAAAAGACAGTAAAAATATTGTTGCGTTGCTTACTTCATTGGGGAAAGATACCACAGCAGCAGCAGGAAAAGCTGAGGGTAAAGAAGGTACAAAGTTGATGGCGCTTGGTAAAGCTTTAAGTGCAGGTGCAAACGCATTAGGTAAATTAAGTAAGTAAAACTTCATCATCGATAAAAAAACAGAAGCGCATACTTCTGTTTTTTTATTGATGTAAATCATTCCATTCGCTTCGGAGGATGGCTCTGGCAATATTTGCTCATGGCTTTCTTCTCAGAAACGTCTCGGCCCTTGCCGGACGTTGCATATTTAAATCTTAGAGAACCAAAACGCAACGTCCCCATTGGGAGACGTTGTTGCGAAGGAGACCCAATCTCTGATCGTTTTTTCAGCCTTGACTTTGTAAGCAACCTGAGCTTCGCTTAAGCTCTGCGGCCTTGCTCAACAGCACTTACAATGATGCGCTTTTTAAGATTGCTGTAACTGTTTCTTTTAAGATGTTGCTGGTAATGTGTTGAACCATAGGTCTGCATCCATGCACGAATAATTGAGGGCCCCAAACCATAAATCCTGATGGCTTCTTTTCGGGGCAACCCTTCTTCTACTTCTTGTACAATTTTTAAAATTAAACGCCTGCCATATCTTGAAAAACGATAAGGTCTTGGAGCATATTGCTCTGTTTGCATTGTTTCCATATACACTTGTTTTGTGTATAGCTATTTTAAATCAAGACACTTGAGGTTTATCTGAGCGAATGTTGCGTAAGCCCCGCACTGAGGCGGTGAGTGAAGGATAAATGTGCCCTGTTCTTGTATCAAATTGCTTGTTGTTTTTTTAAGTTTAGTGTTGCAACATGGTATAATTCTTGTTTTTTAATTTGCATCCCCCCCGGAATATTCATGTAGCAACAAATAGTGTAAGCGATTTTCAAAGTTGTATTCAGATCAATAAAAGTTTCCAGATTTTCAAATAGTAAAATTTTATATACTCCTCAAAATATTAAATATGGAAGAGCTCGAAAAATGGAATGACAGAATTAACACAGATAAGTTAAGCGAGGACGAAGAAAGCATACTAAGCCAGATGGGATTGAACGGAAGTTCCCGCAGAAAATTTTTAAAACAAGCTACTGTGGCAAGCCTCAGCATCTGGGCCTCCACTTATTTTACTTCTGCAGCATATGCAAACCCCATTAATGATTTGCCCGGTAACGCCAATGGTTTCATGAATGAAATTACAGTGAACCTCCGGGTGAATGAGATGATGAAATCCCTCACGATTGATTCCAGAGTTACGCTGTTGGATGCGCTTAGGGAGCGGCTGGCGCTCACCGGGTCTAAAAAAGGTTGTGACCATGGGCAATGTGGTGCCTGCACTGTAATGATAGATGGAAAAAGGCAACTTTCCTGCCTAACGCTTGCAGCAACCTGTGGAAATAAATCCATAACCACAATAGAAGGGCTGTCCAAAGGAGGCAAAATGCACCCAATGCAGCAGGCATTTTTAAAACACGATGGTTTTCAATGTGGGTATTGTACCCCGGGGCAGATCTGTTCTTCCGTAGCACTTTTAGAGGAGGCAAAAAATGGCGACGCCAGTTTTGTAACAGAAAATTTCAAGAACATTAAAACGAATCTGAAACTTTCTGAAGAAGAGATCAGGGAAAGAATGTCTGGCAATATTTGCCGTTGCGGTGCATACAACAATATCGTGCAGGCTTTTAAAGAAGTGCATTCCGGCGATGATGAAATGCCTACCTGGGAGTTTGCTACCCCGGAACAAATGGCACGAGCAAAGAAGGCATAGCCCCCGTTACCGATTCGTAGAATTTACATTTTAAATTAATAAACATGAGACCATTCACTTTTACAAGTGCAGAAAATACAATGCAGGCCCTCGGTGCCGTAAAGGGAAACTCAAAATACCTCGCCGGCGGAACCAACCTAATAGACCTGATGAAGGAAGATGTGGAGCGCCCCGAACAGTTAATTTACATCAGCAAACTGGAGTATAATAAAATAACCGGCAATGCAGATGGTGGGCTCACCCTGGGTGCAATGCTGAGTAATGCAGAAACAGCCAACCACCCTGAAGTGCGCAAAAACTATCCCCTACTTTCCATGGCTATGCTTTCTGCAGCCACTGCCCAGATCAGGAATATGGCCAGCAATGGTGGTAATTTATTACAACGCACCCGTTGCCCTTATTTTTTTGAGGTATCAATGCCCTGCAATAAAAGGGAGCCGGGTAGCGGCTGTGGAGCCAAAAATGGCATGAATGCCGTGCATGCTATTTTTGGGTATAGTGAGCAGTGTATTGCAGTAAATCCGTCAGATATGTGTGTTGCATTGGCTGCCCTGGAGGCAACCGTGGAAGTGCAGCAACCCGGCGGTGGCTCACGCATGATCCCTTTCACTGATTTTCACCGTTTGCCGGGCGACCAGCCTGAGAAAGATACCAACCTGCAACCGGGAGAATTGATCAGCGCTATCCATCTTCCGAAATCAATATTTTCTGATCATTATTATTATCTAAAAATCCGTGAGCGCTCCAGCTATGCATTTGCTTTGCTTTCCGTTGCAGCAGGGCTTCAGGTAAATAATGGTGTCATCAACAAAGCAGGATTGGCCATGGGCAGTGTAGCACACAAGCCGTGGAAGCTTACCAAAGCGGAAGCTTTTCTTGCCGGCAAAAAACCCACACAGGCAAATTTTGAAGCAGCGGCCAAGCTGGAAATGATTGACGCAAAACCATTTAAGGAGAATAAGTACAAAGTAGAAATGGGAACGAGAGCCATTGTGCGGGCGCTTACGCAAGCGTTCGAAAGAGAAGCATAATTGAAGAAACCTGTAAAAAATATTTTACGATGAAGACATTAAATGAATCTGCTACCGGGAAAGCGATAGACAGGGTGGAAGGTCACCTAAAGGTAACGGGGATGGCAAAGTATGCTTCCGAATTCCCGATAAAAGATAAGGTATACGGCCAGGGATTAAACAGTACCATTGCAAAAGGGGAGATCGTTTCAATAGACACTTCTGAAGCGGAAAAATTGCCCGGCGTTCTAAAGATCATTACTTACAAGAATGCAGAAAAACTAAAGACATTCGATAATAAGATGACGGAGGTATCTACCACTACTATTGCGCCGGTATTGCAAACCAACATGGTGCATTTCTACGGAGAATATGTGGGCCTGGTAGTGGCTGAAACTTTTGAGCAGGCGCAGTATGCGGCCAGGCTCGTAAAGTTTAAATATAAAAAAGATGCAAACCCTGCCATTCATCTAGAAAAATTAAGGGCAAAGGCCTACAAGCCAAATGACAAATCTGATTATTCCCGTGGCGACCTCAAAGCTGGGCTTGCTGCAGCAGACGAGAGACTGGAAGTAACCTATAATACACCCATAGAGCACCACCATCCAATGGAAATGCACGCAGTTATTGCCAGTTGGGATAATGGCAAAGTGATCGCATATGCAAGCCAGCAAATTGTAAACGATGCTACTATTGCCATTTCCGACACTTTCCAAATACCGAAAAAAGATGTGCGGGTTGTGGCAGCATATGTGGGCGGTGGTTTTGGTTCTAAGTTAAATGTAGAGCGCCATGTGATCATGGCCGTAATGGCTGCAAAAATGGTGGGTAAACCCGTACAGGTTACCGTTACCAGGCAACAGATGTTTACCAATACCAGCCTTCGCCAGCACAACGAGCAGAAGATGAAAGTTGGTGCCAAAAAAGACGGAACGCTTACTGCACTATCGCATGAAACGCTTTCGCATACTTCGCCAACATTGGAATTTCAAGAAGCATGTGGGCTGGGCACACAAATGCTGTACAAGGTGCCCAATAATTTTGTTACGCACCGGTTGGTACCCCTTAATATACAAACCCCATTTGCCATGCGTGCGCCCGGCGAGGCTACTGGAAGTTTTGCACTGGAGTCTGCCATGGATGAAATGGCCTGGAAATTAAGAATGGATCCCATCGATTTCAGGGTGAAGAATGATACGCAAACTGACCCCAGCAATAACAAACCTTTTTCTTCCCGGCTATTGGTAGAATGCCTGCGGATTGGTGCAGAAAAATTTGGGTGGAAAGACCGCAAAACGGAACCACGTAGCAATAAAAAAGGCAACTGGCTCATAGGCCATGGCGTTAGCGCTGCTGCCCGAAGTGCACCATACCTTAAAACAAACTCCAAAGTAATTCTAGTGCTCGAAGGTGATAGAGTGAATGCCACCGTACAGATGGATGCTACCGATATCGGCACAGGCAGTTACACCATCATTGCACAAACTGCATCGGAGTATCTGGGTATTCCGGTAGAACAGGTAAAGGTAGAACTGGGCGATTCTAATTTCCCTGTAACACCCGGTTCTGGCGGGTCCTGGGGCGCTGCCTCTTTTTGCAACGGCGCCATGGCAGCCTGCGTAAATGCCATCAAAACACTCAAACAAAACCGCAATATTAAAGAGGAGGAAGAAGTGGAACTGGCTGACCTGATGAAAAAAAATCAGCTCACAAAATTTGAAGCAGAAGGCAGTGCCGGGCCTTCCAAAGAATTTGACGAACACTCAGTATATTCTTTTGGCGCAAACTTTTCTGAAGTATGGGTAGACAAAGACACCGGCATGTTCCGCATAAAACGAATGGTGAATGTGGGTGCAGCAGGTAAGATCTTGAATCCTAAAACGGCCTATGGCCAGATCATCGGCGGTTTAACGATGGGCGTAGGAATGGCCCAGGCAGAACAAACCCGGATAGAACCTAATTTCGGAAATTTTATCACCCGTTCTTTTGCAGATTACCATGTGCCTGTAAACCTGGATATGGCAAACATTAATGTAGTATTCTTGCCGGAAGATGATAAGATCGCCAACAAGATGGGCGTGAAAGGGATTGGTGAACTGGGGATCACCAGCGTAGCCGCATCCATTGCCAATGCTATATTTAATGCTACCGGCAAACGCATGCGTGACCTTCCTATCACACCGGAAAAACTGATAGAAGCGAAAATAGAACCAGGCATTAATATTTAATACAAATTATGTTTCGCTATAAAATATCAGCGCCAAAAGCAACTAATGCTTTTGGCCTTTTTTTACTCCGAAAACATGAAGTACCTGCGGAAACAAAGCATCCATATATTCCTCTGCTCCATTCTTAGAACCCGGGAAAGTGAGCACCAGTGTTTCACCAATAAAGCCGGCAACACCCCTGGATAACATCGCATAAGGCATGCGCTCCTGCCCATACTTGCGGGCAGCTTCCATGATACCAACAATGGGCCGTTCAATTAATGGTGCCACCGCTTCCGGTGTTACATCCCGTTCGGAAAGCCCCGTGCCGCCGGTTAGAATGAGTAGGTTATGTCCGTCTGCAGCAAGATCAATTGCTTTTTGCCGGATCAATTCCAATTCATCAGGAATAATTTCATATTTTCCGGTAAGTATGCCAAGCTGCTCAAGCCTTGCTATGATGGCTTTGCCTGAAGTGTCTGCTGCTTTTTGCTGGTAAACAGAATCTGAGCAAACAACTACTGCAGCCGTGAGATCTTCAAATTTTAGATTTTTAAGATCGGATTTGCCACCCGATTTTTCCAGTAAACGAATGTGGTGAATTTCCACTCCTTTGTCTATCGGCTTAAGCATATCGTACATGGTAAGTGCCGTTACAGATGCACCATGCATCGCTTCCACTTCCACACCCGTTTTGTAAATGGTATGTACCTCTACTTTAATGATGATATTCAAACCTTCCACCTCGTAAGTGATAGCAGTATATTCCACTGGCAGCGGGTGGCAATCCGGGATCATATCGCTCGTGCGTTTTACGCCAAACAAACCTGCCGCCCTTGCAAATTCGAACACATCTCCTTTCGGTATTTTTTTCTGCACCACTGCATCAATGGTTTCCTGTTTAGAAACTTTTACCGTGGCAACGGCAATGGCAATTCTGAGTGTGCTCGATTTTTTTGTAATGTTCACCATATTATTTGTTCTCCTTCCATTGGTGGGTTTGGTTATCAAATAGTTCTTTTCCCCAGATTGGGAGTTCTGCTTTTATACGCTCCACCAATTCATTGCAGGCTTCTATAGCAGGCTTGCGGTGTGCAGATGAAGTGAAAACAAATAAACAGATTTCGCCGGTTTTCACTGATCCTAAACTGTGATGCACATGCAGGCAATGCAGGGGATACTTTGCAAATGTCTCCTCCCTTATCGTATGCATCTGTGTCAAAGCCAGGTGTTGGTGTGTTGTATATTCTATGGCTGTAACGGCATTTCCAGCTACCTCATCTGCCCTTACCTGTCCCATAAAAATGCTGTGCCCGCCAATACCCGTCTTGTTGCTGTGCTTGGCTATACTCTCTGCAATAAACGCTGCTGTGATAGCGCCCTCCGTAAATATGTTTTTAATTTTCTGACTATCCATTTAATTTCTTTTAAAAATAACCCGCCCATTTTGCAATGCCGCCTTTAAGGCTATAAATGTTTTTAGTACCACCATATTTGCCATGAAGCAATTCTGCGGCAGCCACACTCCTAATGCCATGCTGGCAAATAAGGACTATGTTCTGCTCATTTACTGTCGTACGCAAAAAAGCCTGGAATGCCGACATGGGTATTTGTTTGTACACGCCCTTATCAAGCATAGGATATTCGTGCTCCTCTCTTACATCAATGAGGATCGTAGCCGGGTCCTGTTGCAATACCTGCATTTTTTGTACATCTATTTCGCAATAACTTTCTGACGAAGCATGGTTGTTGTCATAATCCATAGCTAAAAATTCCTGTTCCGTTTTGGGTAATAAATAATTATAAGCAGGGCTGATGTTCAGCACATATTGTTCGTGGCTCAGCAAATTATAATGCAATAATTTATTGATCAAAGGATCCCCAATCCCGGCGATGAGCTTAATCATTTCTGCTGCCGCCATTGATCCGATAATACCCGGCAAAACACCCAGCACGCCATTCGCTTCGCAATTGGGGATTTCTCCCGCCGAAGGTGGTACGGCAAATAGGTCCCGGTAATTGGTGGCTTCATTTTCTTCTCCCGCAACATTAAATACGGCCAGTTGTCCTTCAAAGCCGGATACTGCAGCAAATACCAGTGGTTTCTTCAAGAGCCCAGAGGCATCATTTACCAGGTAGCGGGATTCAAAATTATCTGTGCCATCCAAAATAAAATCGTACGCTTTAATGAGGCTTAAAATAATATTTTTTGTAAGCCGCTCCGGGTAAGCAACAATGTTTATTTCGGGGTTCAGCAGTTGCAATCTTTCAGCAGCCACTACAACTTTTAATTTGCCAATATCTTCCGTGTTGTAAAGGATCTGCCGGTGAAGGTTGGATAAAGAAATGCTGTCGTCATCTATGATCCCGATCTGCCCCACACCCGCTCCTACAAGGTATTGCAGCGCCGGGCAGCCCAGCCCGCCTGCACCTATTACCAGTACATGAGCATCGGAAAGCCGTTGCTGTGCAGCTGCTCCAAATCCATTAAGGATAATTTGCCGGTGATATCGCTCTTTGTTCATCATAATTTATCCGCCTGAGAAAGGTGGCATAATCGCTATGCTGTCTTTGTTACTTAATTTTAGGTTGGTTTGCACCACATCTTTATTGAGGGCAAGTTTATATTTTATACCGGCCAGCTGCGGAAAAGATTGCTCCAGGTACGGCTTTAACTCATCCGTGTTATTGATGTTTACAATATCCATTTCCTGGTTCTGAATAAATTCGGAGATCTTTCCGAAAGCCATGATATCTATTTTCATTGTCATTATTTAAAAATGCAATTGGTATGTATCCACTTATAAATTTTATTCCTGCGTAATCACATCCTGGAAATACAACAAATGCAGCACAAAGATATTCTCCTTTATGCATGTGTAAAAAGTAACTTATAAGCCGCCACTGCAAGCACCGATGCCAGCAGATATTTGAGTACTGTTTGTGGGAACTTGAGTGCACCAAAATAAGCCCCGCACAACCCACCAGCAAAAGCAATACCTACATACGTGATCATATAACTGTTAAATTGAAAGCCTTTTATTAATTGCCCCCCGAGGCCTGCCGCTGAGTTTACAAAAATAAAAGCAGCGCTTACCGCCGCAGTTTGTTTCTGGTCTGCCCATTTAAGCAGTAGCATTACCGGTGATAAAATAATGCCCCCGCCAATGCCGATCATCCCAGATAATAATCCGATCACTCCCCCTATAAACAGTGCCAAAGGAATGTTGGCTTTCCTAAAATCTTTCGGGTCCGTATTTTTAAAAAAGAAGAAACGGATCACCGGCACTAACAACAAAGCACCGAGAATTTTTTTGTACACCGCACTCTCAATAGCCATGGTGCCACCAATAAAAGAAAGGGGCACAGAGGCTGCTGCAAATGGCCAGAACAGTTTCCACTTAAAATGCCCGGCCCGGTAAAACTGCAGGAAAGAAGTAGAAGAAACGAACAGGTTCAGCAGCAAGGCTGTTGGTTTCATCACCGCTGGCGATACGGCAAACAAAGCCATCAATGCAAGGTATCCGCTGGCGCCACCATGCCCCACAGAGGCATAAAGAAATGCTACAACAAAAAGCAATACGTAAAATAAGATAAAACTTTCAGCCATATTTATGGGGGTAATAGCATGATGGTAACAGTTGTGCCGGCCTTGTAAAATTCTTCGGTCTCATTAAGGCAGATCAAACAATTGGCATGTGCAAATGAACTTAGCCGAAATGATTCCTGCGCATTCAGCGGGCTTGCTTTTCCATCTGCATAAATGCCTTTTAAAAAATGGGTAAGCCCGGCTGTTTTTTTATAATCTGTCTGCAGTTCGGCCTGAATAGTTGTTACACTATCCTGCTTGCAGGACAAACCCTTTAAAGCAGGCAACGCATAGTTATAAAAGCAACTTAAAACAGAAGAGGGATTTCCCGGTAAGCCAAATACCAGTTGTTTGTTTTTCGTTCCGAAGAACAACGGTTTGCCTGGCCGCTGTTTTACCTTATGAAATATTTGTTCAATACCACAGGCACCAGCCGCCCTTGTTACAAAATCATAATCCCCTACACTCACGCCTCCGGTTAGTAAAACAACGTCACTGTTTTCCAGTGCTTCATTTACTGATTGCATCAACAGATCGAGGTCATCGTTCACCCAAAATAATTTGATGTCATCGATGCCTTCATTTTTTAATGCTGCACTGAGGGCAAAAGAATTTGCTTCATATACCTGCCCAAAAGCCAAAGCCTTTCCTGGTTGTTGTAATTCATTCCCGGTGAGGATCACAGCCACTTTGGGCATAGGATAAACGGCTATTTTTGTGATTCCTATGCCTGCTAAAAAACCGATGGCTGCAGGGCTCAGCAGGCTTCCTTTCGCCATCGCTAATGCATCCGCTTTAATTTCCGAGCCTTTCTCCCGCACATTAGATCCCACAGAAAGCATGGGGTCGTTAACAATGATGTTGTTATTTTCTTTTGTGATCTTTTCCTGCATCACAACTGTATCTGCGCCGCCGGGCAATGGAGCGCCGGTAAAAATTCGGGTTGCTTCTCCTGCTTTTATTTCCAGTACTTCGGTGGTGCCCGCAGCCATTTCCCCGGTAAGGTGGTAAGAAGATAAACCGGCGTCAAACCGAAACGCATAACCATCCATAGACGATTGCCGGAAGCCCGGGATATCAACAGCAGCATAAATGTCCGCTGCCAAAATATGTCCGGCTGCTTCGTCCAGGTTTATGCGTACGGGCGCAAGCGGCTGAATGGCCGCAGCAATGAGTTCTTTTGCCTGGTTTACTGTAATCATTTATTATCCTCCAATGGTGATCATACTTCGGTTATTGATGGCGTTGGCATCCAGCTCCTCAAAGTTGGGCACCATCTGCCCGCCCAGTTCTTTTTTCTTGCTCCGGATGGAGGCCTGTATCAAAGGAAGCACATCTTCCTGGTTCCTTAACGCCGTAAGCAGGTCAGTTTCTCCATCAGAGAACAGACAGTTTTTTAACTTGCCATCCGCCGTCAGGCGCATCCGGTTGCAGGTGCTGCAAAACGGTGCCGTCATGGTACTGATGATGGCGAACGAACCTTCGTGGCCGGGAACCATAAAGCCCTTTGCTGTATCGTGAAGAGCACCTTTTACAGGCAATACAGAAAAGGCTTTTCCAATTTCATCCAGGATCTCCTGGTACGAAAACATTTTATTGCTTGTCCATTTGTTTCCGCTAAAGGGCATAAACTCTATAAACCTTACCTGTATGGTATTGTGCCTGGTCCATTCAATAAAGTCCCTGATCTCGCCATCGTTCAGCCCCTTCATTACTACTACGTTTACTTTTACTGTAAACTTTTCCTGCAACAATAATTCAATGTTACTTCTCACCTGGTGAAAAACATCCCGGCGGGTGATGAGCATAAATTTATCTGGCTGTAAGGTGTCAAGGCTAATGTTGACTGTTTTTATACCGGCTTCTTTCAATACAGGCAGCATCTCTGCAATCCGGGTGCCATTGGTGGTTATCACCAGTTCCACCGGTAATTTACCTAAAGCTAAAATAATGGCAGCTGCATCTTTGCGCACCAATGGCTCACCGCCGGTGAGTCTTATCTTTTTTACACCCTGTGCTACAAATATTTTTGCGAGCGCTACAATTTCATCCTTCTGCATGAGCCGGGAGGCCGGTGTGAAATCGTATTCTTCTTCCGGCATGCAATAAAAGCAGCGAAAGTTGCAGTTGTCGGTAAGCGATATCCGCAGGTAATCATGTACTCTTCCAAAAGAATCTTCAATCATGAACGCTCAATTAATTTTTTATAATCCTCTTCTGTGTCTATATCCATTTCACCTTTTTCAAAAGAGATGGTCTCTATATCTTTCGGGTAGGTTTTTAATATTGATTTTGCCCCGCTGTCCCCTTTCAGCGCTAGCAGATCGGCAAAATACTTTTTACTGAACAGCACCGGTGTACCTGCAGTTTCTAAATACTTGGAAGCAACGATACCTTTAGCAGACATCTGTTGCTGTTGGTATAATTGTTCAAATATTTCTTGGCTGATAAAAGCCTGGTCCGATACCGCAATAATCACTTGTTGTATACCTGGTGATAGCTTCAGGGTTGCCGCTAATCCGGCAGCAATACTGGAACCCATCCCTTCCTGCCAATGATCATTAATGACATAGTTTAATGTACCATTTATTTGCTTTGCAATGTCATTTTTATAAGCGCCCAATACAATGGTTACCGGGCGAAATGCGGTTTGCAAAGCTGCATCTGAAACAACCTGCAGCAACGGTTTGTTTTTAAAGGCCAGAAGTTGCTTTGGCCTACCCAAACGGCTTGAATTTCCTGCTGCCAGTATCATGATCGCTGTATCCATTAACGGGAAGTTTCGTCCTGGAAATGGATAGGTTGTTTCTTTTGTTTGAGTTGCCCTCCACCCCCACCAGACAACACTGCTTTAATCTCTGCTACAATTGATATGGCTATTTCATCAGCCGTTTCCGCTGCAATATCCAAGCCAATAGGCCCGTGAATTCTGCGCTGGTTTTCTACAGTGTTCTCGCCCAGCTCGTCCAGCATCCTGATCAACTTGCTTTTTGGGCCCAGGGTACCTATGTATGGCGCCTGGGTGGGCAAAAGCAGGCGCAGCAGGTCCAGATCATAATTGTAATTATGGGTCATCAGCACGAAAGCAGTTTTTTCATCAATTACTACCTGTGGCAATAATTGCGCAGGCTTGGCTATCAAAATTTTGTTGGCCTTACTAAAACGGTGTGCAGTGGCGTGCGTGGGCCGGCCATCTGCCACCGTAACCTGCCAGCCCAATAAATAGGCAATCTCGGCAAGCGGTTGTGCATCGTTTCCTGCACCGGCAATAACCAATGCAATAGGTGGGCTGATCACTTCTACAAGTGCTTGTACCTTTTCTCCTTCAATTATAATTGCTGTTGAGGTCGAATTTTTACTTTCGAGCACGGCATTCGCCGTTTCTAACAGCTGTTCATTAACCACCTGTTTTGCAAAGATGGCCGGGCGGTTTTTTCGCAACAACATGTGCGTACCAATCTGCTTTTTACCTTCCACCGAATATAAAACCGTTACCACGGCATTTTCCCTTTCACCTTCCAGTTCCTTTAATAGTTTTATAGGGTTCATCTCGTGGGCGTCTACAATGGCCTCAAACAAAATATGAACAATACCGTTACAGCCTAGCTGCACGCCAAAGACTGCATCATCCTCATCGGTGGTATCATAAGTAACCAGTTTGTTTTCCTGCTGCTGTATGGCAGCAAGTGCTTTTCTTAACGCATCGCCTTCCAGGCAGCCGCCGCTGATGGCGCCCGTAAGCTGCCCATCATCAGTAATGAGCATCCTGGCGCCCGGCCTGCGGTAAGATGAACCTTCTACATTCACCACAGTGGCCAATGCGGCTCTTTTGTTTGCCTTCACTGCGTGCTGATATGCCTTTAATATGTCTGCAATCTCTTTCATGTAAAAAGGGGTTACGGTATTTTACTTAAGCAATATAAAACATCGCTTTTATCTTGAGCAATATATCATTTGTGTTGTTCAAAGTTTCAACCATCCATGTAGCGCATATTAAACGCCACTGCAGAAATGAGGCGAAGAGGTTTGTGTGGTGGCTTTCTGTGGGGCAAATTTATAAGAGAGCTCCGCCTGCGTGCATGTTTCACGCAACCTTTGCTCAAATCCCATCAATCAAATCCGATCCACCAAACCCCAAACCCCAGCATCCACCAAACTCCCATCAACTCCTTCGCAATCCCTTTCCAAAGTCTTTCGGCCACATTTGTCTGCGCAGCATAACCAGCCCAGTTACCCACAGCGGTTTTTCCTTCTTCTCAGCAACGTCTCGGCCCATGCCGGACGTTGCGTGTATAAATTTTAGCTAACCAAAACGCAACGTCTCCGTTGGGAGACGTTGCTGCGAAATAAGAATGTTTTTACAACCTTGGCTTTTATCAATATTTTCTGTCTCGATAAAGTCTTGTAATGTTTCCCAAAAGTAGGAGCCAACGCAAATTTTTGCGAAGACAAACGCAGGGAGTAGTTTCTATTTGCGCAGCATTGTACTGCACAAATCCAGGATAAAACTTTATTAATTTAAAACATGATTAGCGAGCACCTTTTGTAAATCATAAATGTTTACTTGCTTATTAAATTTTTTTGAAACGCTCGGATTTACTTCGCTTGAAACCCAAATTTTTAATTCTGCATCCAGGTCAAAGTTTCCGGCAGTCTCAATACTAAAACGGGATATACTTTTATAGACCACTGACAAATAGTTGATTTTCTTTCCTGTTATGCCTTGTTTATCTACAAGAATAAGTCGCTTATTTGTAAAAATAAACACGTCCCTAAATAGCTTGAAACCAATTTCAATAAACTCATTATCTGTAAGTAAGTTTCCAAATTCTTTACTAAGTTCATCTACAGTTGCTACCCCGGCATTACCTAACAGGTTTGATAGAAATCCCATAATAAAATGTGTAGTTTAGATTTTAAAGTTATGTGTTTAAATAGTTCCAATACATACCTGAGTCGAAACCCTGTCTTTACTTTGAATAAAACTAAATGCCGGTGGTTAAAAATAAAGCGGCGGCGAAGACTTTTGCGAATTCCAACACTGGTGTAAGGTATTAATTATGGGCTGCACAGATACGCCACGCCAGAAATCTTTGCTGCATATCTGCGCAAGATCTCCGCGCTAGTAGGC
>JANXTG010000017.1 GCA_025352525.1 Ferruginibacter sp. | reverse complement strand
AGTATGCAATAATAAAGCCCGTCACCTCATCATAACTCAGCATTCCTTTGGGTTGCTGGTTGCTTATTAAAAACAAACCGTATGCTGATCGAAAAATTGGTTCAACAAAACTTATGTGGGCCTGATTAAATTTTCGACGTTCTTTAAAATCATCCAAAACAGAAGACAATAAAAGCCTGCGGTAATAAAATGCTGAAGAACTGTCTGCGAAGTAAAGTGTTCTGTTGGCATAAGTAAACAAATCTGTATAAACGGAATATTGAAAAACGGTATCTTTTGAAGATGAAGCTGCCAGATAACCAACAAAATTTGCTTCCATTTCTTTTGCATAACCAAGTTGGTGTGCAACTTCGTGGCATGCAGTAAAAGGCTGGCTAAATTTTGGCACCGTTGTGTTAACCTGAGCTTCTCCGGTTGCAGGATTATAATATCCTAAAAACCCAGTGTAATTTCCTAACCAACCCCACATAGACTGTTTTATAGAACGGGAATGATATTGAAGAAAGGGAAACTTATTTGCAATATTTTTGTATGCACCTTCCGTCATTCCAAAAAGTTTTTGGGTATTTGGATAAGCAGTTTTATTTCTTACAAGAATTTGTTTGGATTCATTTATTTTTTTAACCAGCAACCCATTAATTGTTTTAAGTTCATCTAACGAATATTCTTTTAATTGGAGGTCAAGTTGCTTGGCAATGCCCTGTCTATTATAATTTATTCCCCAAAAAACATTAAAAAAAATATAGAATATGGTTGTAAAGAGTAAAAACGAATACATAGAATGGATTGCTATTTCTTTGGTTAATATCTTTCTCTTGTTAATAAATAAAAAAACAAAAAAAAGACACAGTTGCTTTGCAAGAAATATAGTAAGAACTAGCCACAATATATCCCCTACACTAAAAGGAATCCATCCTAAAAGAATTCTGAATTTGGGGGCTATAAACGGGTAAATATTTGTGGAATAATTATTTTCAACCCTTTCTGCATTAATGCTGAAAAAATGTATAAAATAGCAAATGAAGAATAAAATTATAATAATTATTCCTTTTTTTTTAATTTTCATTTTTTGTTTATCAATTTAAAGCAGGAAAATAGACAGTTTTAGGAATGAAAAATCAATATAAGGCATAAATTTAAAATAAAATCATGTACATTCGCACTCTTTTAAAAAGAATGCAATGGGTAGTATGCGCATGTTTGAGATTGCTTTTGTAGGCTTGAAACCCGGGGTTCATGAGTTTAATTACGACTTGGACGTACAATTTTTTAAAGAGAAAACAGGAGTAGTAAATGATGGTATTGCTGCGAATGTGAAACTCAGCTTGGACAAAAATAACGGTTTTATGTTATTGAAATTTATAGTTGGTGGAAACGCTGAAGTAAATTGTGATAGATGTGGAAACCCATTAAAAGTAGATCTTTGGGATGAATTTAATATGGTGGTTAAACTTACAGAAGATCCACAAAAAGCTAATGAGGATGAAGAAGATGCTGACATCTTTTACATTGCTAAGTCCGAAAGCCATATTGAGATAAGTGATTGGTTATATGAATTTGTAATGCTTAGCATTCCAATGCAGCATATTTGCAGTAACGATAAAAATGGTCAATCGCTTTGCAACAGAGAAGTATTAAAAAAACTGGAAGCAATGCAGGTGAAAACTGATGAACAACAGGGAAATTCAATTTGGAAAGGATTGGAGAAATTTAAAAATAATTAGAATAAAACATTTCGGTATCAAGTAAACATTATACCGACATTTTCATAAGATTACATTACACAATTACTAAAAAAAAAAGTCATGCCAAATCCGAAAAGGCGCCACAGTCAGCAACGCAGTGCAAAAAGAAGAACGCATTACAAAGCTATAGAAACTACACTTAGCGTAGACAGCACTACAGGCGAAACACATGTACGCCACCGTGCACACGTAAGTGAGGGTAAATTATATTACAAAGGTAGATTGGTGTCAGAAAAAGCACCATTAAGAGCTGTATAATTTTACTAAAAAATCTTTAATTCCAGATTCGGCTTGCTTAACTTCAGGTTCGATTTTGGAATTTTTAATTTTTAAACTTTCTTACTAATGATCACAATAGGGCTCGATATGATGGGTGGCGACTTTGCCCCTCTTGAAGCAGTTAAAGGAGCGGCAGCATTTTTTGCTGATAACTCCCATCCTGTGCAGTTAATACTTATTGGTAAAGAAGAAGAAATTAAAAATGT
>JANXTG010000004.1 GCA_025352525.1 Ferruginibacter sp. | reverse complement strand
CGAAGAGTTTAATCTTGATACCGAAAAAAGCACTGGCATTGATATATTAATAATTTCTTTACCCATGCTTTTCTATTCTTTGTTTACAGAGCTTTTGCTAAACGGGCAGACAATTGGAAAAAAAATAATGAAAATAAGGGTTATTAGTCTGGAAGGAGGAGAACCTACTTTTGGCCAGTTTATTTTGAGATGGATTACCAAGTTTTTTGAGTGGCCATTTTTATTTGGGTACATATATGCATCATCGATTGCACTATTTATGTATGCGATGTATACCGCCTTTTTTGGTGTTGCAGTTGCCATTGTAATATTAGTTACAAAGAAAAGTCAACGTCTTGGAGATCTTGCTGCGGGTACAGTTGTCGTAGATGCAAAAACTTTTATGTCAGTAAATGACACTATTTTTATTCCAATAAACAATAGCAATTACAAACCTACTTTTCCAGAAGTGATGCGGCTTTCAGACAATGACATCAACACTATAAAAACAGTATTAACGCAGGCACGCAAAAATCATAATCATGATATTTGTATGAGAATTGAATATAAAATTAAGGATGTACTAAAAATTGAATCCAGACTTTCCTCAATTGACTTTCTTGAAAAACTGCTGGAGGATTACAATTACCTGGCTACCAAAGAATAAATCTTTTTCTTTTTTTACTTTTCAATGCTTTGTCAACGCAATTAATATTTTCCACCCATTTTTACAGAATCCATAATCATTGGTATAAAATAAATGAGATAAAGTACAATTACAATTAAAAAGATAGCCCCAACAACAATCCCGATAATTGAGCATATTCTCCATGCTCTTAAATTACTAATACTTCCCTGGCTAAATATATCAGGATTTGCTTTAATTACTTTTTTGTCTTTATTGGCCAATACCAATCCTATAATATCAAGAATAATTCCTACACCGTACTCAATAAACGGATATCGAAACAAATAAATTTCATACATAAAAACTTTTAGGGAAAAGAATTGTTGTCTCTTTTTTAAAAACAATTTAATAAAGTCCGTTTTACAGATAGCTCAAAAAACATTACCGAAAATAAAAAAATAAGGCAAAGAGATGGGTTAGTTTAAAACACTTGATAGTTTAACCTTTTTTCAATCTTCAGATTTGTAATTAAACCCTAAATCAAAAATGATAAAAACGTTTTCATTGTTTTACACTTTATCCCTAATTTTAATTACCAAATATTTACAATAATTATTACAACAATAACACTCAAGTAAACAAAACACTTTTTCCTTACACAGATAGCTTTTTGTTGTTTAAATGTCTTATAGAAGTACTTCTACAATAGCAAAAATGGATATGGTTTTTTAAATTGTTATAATTAATTTACAATAAATCTTCATTTTTAAGTAAGCAATAAATTGAAATTCTTTTTAAAAGAACAGCTTATTTCTGGAAGTATTTTGTCAAAATGGAAAGCAAAAAAAAATCAACATCAGCTTCAAATAAAGGAAGTAATTCTGTTACTGCGATTTATAAATCACTTATTGATAATTCCAGCTCGGCTATTTTTTTAAGTAAACCGACAGGAGAAATAATTGAAGTAAACAATGCAGCTGAAAAAATGTTTGGTTACAGCAAAACTGATTTTTTAAGAATCGGTAGAAAAGGCATTCTTGACTATACAGATTTAAACCTTACCATCTTACTAAGGCAAAGAAGTGAAACCGGTATAACAAAAGGGGAACTTACAGGTATTAAAAAAAACAGCGAGAAGTTTCCTATAGAATTTACTTCTTCAATTTTTAAAGACCATAGCGGTGAAGAATTAACCTGTATGATAATGCAGGACATTACCGACAGAAAAATTGTAGAGCAGGAAATGTTGTTGATGTTAAATAATACGGAAGAGTGTTTTATTCTTTTAAATAAGGAACTGATTATTTTAAGTTTCAATAACCAGTTTAAACAATTATATAAAAAATATTTTCATTTTACGGTTAATAAAGGTCTTGCTATTTTAAATTTTGTAAAACCTAAAAGACTTGCTGATGTTAAGCAACTTTACAAAAATGTACTGAAGGGCGAAATTGTATATAAAGAACTGCATGCAAAAGATGAGGAAGGGACATCTCATTATTTTAAAATAAAATATGCTCCTTCAAAAAATACTGCGAATGAAATAATAGGCATTTTCATAACCATAAGAGAGACAACTGAAGAAACTAATTCAATTATCGAAATTGAAAAAAAGCAAGAAAAATTAGAGCAGGCAGAACTTAATTATAGAGAACTTTTTGAAAAAGCCATTGATGGTATTTGTATACATGAATTGGAAACTGGAACGCTTGTAGATGCTAATCAGAAAGCCTGTGAAATATTTGGAATTATTAAGGAAAATATTTTGAATTTAGCTTTATCGGTTTTTGCAGAAAGCTATTTAGGTTTAACTTCGGAAAATTTGGCTTATAAATTAAATGAGGCAGGTAAAGGGATTCCGCAGTTATTTGAGGGAGTAATTAGGCAAAGTAACAGCATTTTAAATTGGGTAGAAATAAGTCTACAAAAGGCTACCATTGCCGGAACAGAACATATACTTGCATATTTCCGCATAATTACGGACCGCAAAAATGCTGAAATTCAGTCTCAATTACAAAGACAAAATAAAGAGGCACTAATTAATAGTACAGAAGATTTAATATGGAGTGTAAGTAATGATTTTAAATTACTTGCCGCAAATAATGCTTTTAAAGCCATGATAAAAATGGTAACAAATAAAAATTTGCAGGAAGGGGATAATATTTTAATAAAAGAATTTGACGAAGAATTAATTATAAAATGGACAAATTATTACACCAGAGCATTAGCGGGTGAAAGATATAATGTGAAGGAGCAATTCTATAATCCACTTGCAAAATTTACTGTTTATGGATTAATTTCTTTTAACCCAATATTTAACAACGAAAATAAAATTGTAGGAGTAGCCTGTTACCAAAAAAATATAACAGAACTAACAGAAAAGCAGATGGCTATTGAAGCAACAAATGCTGAGCTGGATAATGTAATGGAAAGTTCGCTTGATATGATATGTACCATATCAGACGAAAATATTTTTGAAAGAATTAGTGCAGCCTCCAAAAATATTTTAGGTTACATGCCGGTAGAATTAGTTGGTAGAAATTCGTTTGATTTTATTTACCATGGAGATGTGGAAAGATCTAAAAATGCAGTAGAAAAAGTGATAGCAGGAAAAATTATTACCAATTTTTACAACCGATGTGTGCGTAAAGATGGATCGTTGGTTTACCTGGAATGGACATCTAAAAGGGACAAAAAAACCGGAGTGCGATGTGCTGTTGCAAGAGACGTAACTGCAAAAGTAGAAACAGAAAATAAATTAAAACTTAGTGAAAAGCGTTTTAAAAGTTTAGTGCAGGATGGTGGTGACTTTATTGCCATCATAGATGCTAACGCAAATTACACTTATATAAGCCCGACTTCTTTTTCAATACTTGGCTATAAGCCTGAAGAATTAAATTTGAAAAATATCTTTGATTTTATACATCCTGAAGATACGGAAATGGTAAAATGCTATTTCTCACCGGTGCAAAGCAACAAAAAAATAAACTTACTTCCTCATAGATTTAAACATAAAAATGGTCTTTGGCGATGGATAGAAACTTCATTCACTAATTTATTAGATGAACCATCTATACAAGGCATAGTTGCAAATTCAAGAGATATAACCGAAAGAAAAGATACTGAAGAAACTTTACTAATTACCAAAGAAAACTATAGAAATCTTTTTGAAAACAGCCCTGCACCCATGTTTATTTTTGATTTTGAAACGCTTCAAATAATAGACTGTAATGAAGAAACACTTTTAAAATACGGTTACACAAAAGATGAATTTCTACAATTAACCATTAAAGATATTCGTCCTGTTGAGGATATCACTAAAATTGAAAATGCTGTAAGCAATGAAGAATCTTATGGCACAATTCATAAAAAAAATTGGAGGCACAAAAAGAAGAGTGGGGAAATAATGTATATGGATATAACGGGGCATTTAATCAATTACAATAGTAAAAGAGTATCGCTCGTAATGTTGATAGATGTAACGGAGAAATTGAGAATAGAAGATTTAAGAGAATTTGAAAAAAGAGATAAAGAAGCATTAATAAATAATACTCAAGATTTAATATGGAGCGTAAGCAATGGTCTTAAATTAATAGCAGTTAACAAGTCCTACATTAAAAATATGGAAAACCTCACCGGTATTGTAGTAAAACCGGGAGACGATGTTTTGTTGGAAGAATATTTTCCACAGGCATTTACAGATCTCTGGAAAGATTATTATTTAAGAGGCTTAAAAGGAAAACCTTTTAAAGCAGAAATTTATAATGAGGCCATGTATAACAGAGGGGAAAGATGGATAGAAGTAAACTTTAATCCTATATGCAATGGTACTGAAATTACAGGTGTAGCCTGTAATGCAAGAGATATAACTGACAATATAAAAGCTGCAGAAAAATTAAAACAATCAGAAGAAAAATATCGCCTTTTATTTTACAACAGCCCTTTACCTAAATGGATTTATGATATTAAAAAGCTGAATATTGTTGAAGTTAACGAAAAAGCAGTTGAACATTATGGTTACACACGAGATGAATTTCTTCAAATAAATATTCAACAGTTTTGTCCTGTAAATGATATTAAAACATTTAATGAAATTATTACAGATGCAATAAAAGATGATGTTTTTAATTTGGGATTAATCACACATATTAAGAAAAATGGAGTACAGATAAAGGTTGAAATATCCGGGCATAAAATTTTTTACCAGCAAGAAAACTGTATGTTAATTGTAAGCCATGACGTTACGGAAAAAGAAGCTGCTCTACAAATTTTAAAAGATAAAGAAGCTAAATTAGAAAATGCACAGGAAGTTGCAAAACTCGGTTATTGGCAATTGGACCTAAAAACAGAAGCCTTATTCTGGTCAAAACAAGTATATAAAATTTGGGATTTGCAGGAAGATTTTATGCCGGATTTAAATTTCTTTATTTCTACCATTCACCCCGATGATAAAAGTAATTTGTTAGAAATGCAAAGTGTGGCAATTCTACAGGAAAAAGATTTAGACATAGAGCATAGAATAATATTGGCTGATGGAACCCTTAAATGGATACACGAAAAAGCCAGGGTTGAAAAAAGTTTAAGTGGTGAAGTAACTTTTTTATCGGGTACAACACAGGATATTACAGAAAGAAAAAAAGCAGAAGAAAAAATTAAACATTCTAACGAACGCTATGAGCATGTTACAAAAGCCACATACGATGCCATTTGGGAATGGGATATTTTAAACAATTTAATTTACAGGGCTGAAGGTTTTGAAAGAAGTTTTGGATTTAACCTAAATGAATTAAATAAACCCGAAACGGTTTGGGGAAATTTTATACATGCAGAGGATAGGCAAAAGACAAACGATAGCCTAGAATCTACTCTAAAAAGTGATAAGAATTATTGGAACCAAGAATACCGTTTAATCAAACCAAATGGTGAACAGTCTTATGTTGAAGACAGAGCCTACATTTTAAGAAATGAAGCAGGAGAAGCACAGCGTGTAATAGGTGCATTAAGGGATATTACCGAAAGAAAATACTATCACGACATAGAAACACTGGAGAGAGAAGTGCTAGAGAGAAATGCAAGGGGTGAAAAAACTTTTGAAGAAGTAATTGAAAAATATATTTTAGGTATTCAAAAATTGCATCCGGGAATGATATGCTCCATGCAAAAATTACAAAATAATCGTCTCTACAATTTAGCATCGCCCAATTTACCTGAAGATTACTTGGCCGCAATTTATGGGGTAGAAATAGGGAACAATGTAGGATCGTGTGGTACGGCGGCATTCTTAAAAGAAAAAATTATTGTAACAGATATTGCTACAGATTTTAGGTGGGCAAAATACAAAGAGCTTGCAGCAAAAGCAGGTTTAAGAGCATGCTGGTCTAATCCAATTTTCGATGCAAAAAATAATGTAGTAGCTACATTTGCTATTTACTACCGAAAAATAAAAACGCCTTCTGCGCAAGAAGAGAATACCATAAACAGAGCCGGTAATATCTTACAGACTCTCCTTGAAAGTCATCAAAGACAAGCCGCACTTCTTGAAAGCAACCAACGATATTTAAATGTAACAAAAGCAACTTTTGATGCGATTTGGGATTGGGATATTTCCGCAAATAATGTTTACTGGGGAGAAAGTTACTGGCAGCTGTTTGGTGAAATGGAAGATGAACATTTAACTGATGTCGAAAAAGTTCGTGCCCGTTTACATCCTGAAGAAAAGGAAAATATTTTAGCAAGTGCAGGTGCAGCATTAGAAGGTAAAAATTTAAACTGGGCACTTGAACACCGTTATTTAAAAAATGACTTTACATACGCATACGTTTTAAATAAGGCTTTAATTGTAAGAGATGCTAATGGTAATGCCGTTAGGGTTTTTGGTGCCATGCAGGACATTACTCAGCAGAAAAAAGAGGAGCAACGTTTAAAATTAATGAGTTCTGTTATTACTAGTACAAACGATGCTGTGTTAATTACAGAAGCAGAACTGTTTAATGAAAACGGGCCTCGAATTATTTTTGCTAATGAAGCATTTACTAAAATGACAGGTTATACCGAAGCAGAAATTATTGGGAAAACGCTTCGTGTATTGCAGGGACCTAAAACAGATATAACGGAATTGGAACGTTTAAAAAAATGTTTAAAAAAATGGCAAGTTTGCGAGGTAACTCTTGTAAACTATAAAAAAAATGGGGATGAGTTCTGGAATAATTTTACGGTGAATCCTGTAGCTGATGAAAAAGGTGGATACACACATTTTATTTACGTTGAAAAAGATGTGACCGAACGTAAAAATGAAGACTTATTAAAAGAATTACTCCGTAAAATAAGAATAATATTTAATGAACCGATAGGCATTAAAACAACACTTGAAATGGTTTTAAAAGAAGTTGCAACATTTGCCGATTTTAATGTTGTAGAATCATGGTTGTTAAGTACAGATAAAAAGCAGATCAAAAGAGCAACTTATTATGTAGCGGATTCAAAAATCCGGAATATATTAAGCCAGTCATCAAAAGTAAACGTTCAGTATAAAGGTGAGGGAATAGTAGGTGCTGCTTGGGAATCACTTAGTTTACAAACATGGGATGCAGGCATGAACATGAAAAATGTTTTGGATGAGGATGCGTTAATAGTTGCAGGGGTAAACAAATTATATGCACTTCCTTTTTTAAATAATGCAGAAATTATTGGCGTGCTTGTTTTTGGTTTAAACAGTCCGGAAACGTCCACTCTTAAATTCGAAAATTTATTTAGTAGTCTAAAGATTTATTTGGGCGCAGAAATTAAAAGAAAACAACTGGAACAGGAACTTAACCAGATATTTAATTTTGCACCGGACATAATTGCTATTCTAGGTACTGATGGATATTTTAAAAAAATAAATCCCGCTGCATGTGATTTACTGGAATATTGTCTAGATGAACTGATGTCGGTTCCGTTTCTAACATTTGTTCACCCGGAAGATGAAAATAAAACTACAAAAGAATTTAAGGATCTTTTTGCAAATAAAGCTGCATTATATTTTGAGAACCGATGCATTACAAAATCCGGTAAGGTAAAATGGTTTGCCTGGACAAGCATACTATCTAAAGAAGATGAGGTACTGTTTACGGTTGGAAAAAACATTACTGAGAAGAAAGATCTTGAAGTGGTTTTAAATAAGACCAACAACCTTGCAAGAATTGGAAGCTGGGAATTGGACGTTCAAAAAAGTACCCTTTATTGGTCAGAAATGACAATGCAAATTCACGAAACGCCGAAAGATTTTCAACCAACATTACATAAAGCAAGACAATCGTATAAAAAAGGTAAAAATAGGGAGATTATGAGTCTTCGGATAGCTGCGGCAATTGAAAGTGGAATAGGATGGGATGAAGAGCTTGTAATAATTACCGAAACCGGAAAAGAAAAGTGGATACGTTCAATAGGAAAAGCAGAATTTAATAACGGTATATGCTTAAAAGTATACGGCAGCCTTCAGGATATAAATGAACGAAAAAGAGCACAAGAAAACATAAGAAGCAGTGAAGAAAGACGTGAACTAATAATGAAAGCAGCATTAGATGGGATTATTTGTATTGATAAAAATGGAATAGTTACTTTCTGGAATCCACAGGCTGAATCAATATTTGGATGGAAAGAAAGTGAGGTAATGGGCAGGCTTCTGTCGAGTGTAATTATTCCTGATCAATATAAAGACAGGCATGAGAAAGGCATGGAAAATTATTTTAAAACCGGTAAGGGCCACGCTTTAAATAAACTTCTTCAGCTTTCTGCAATTAAAAAATCAGGAGAAGAATTCCCCATTGAATTAACCGTATTACCTATAGAACAGGACGGCGATGAATTTTTCTGTGCATTTATCAGAGACATAACGGAACGAAAATTATCTGAAACACGGTTGCTTAATTTAAATCAGAGTTTACAAACACAAACCTACCAACTGGCGGCAATTAATAAAGAACTTGAGCAATTTGCATATGTGGCATCGCATGATTTGCAGGAACCCTTGAGGATGATAACCAGTTTTCTCTCTCAAATTGAATTGAAGTATGAAAATGTATTAGATGAAAAAGGAAAAAAGTATATATATTTTGCCGTAGATGGTGCAAAAAGAATGCGCCAAATAATACTTGATCTGTTGGAATACTCTACCACTGGCAGAATTAATGATCTGAAAGAAAATATAGATTTAAATACAATTGTTGATGAAATAAAACTACTGTACAAGAGCAAAATTGAAGAGCAGGAAGCTACAATTATATTCAATGAACTTCCGTTAATATTATCGTACAAATCTCCTGTGAGGCAGGTTTTTCAAAACATTATTGGTAATTCGCTTAAATATTGTAAAAAAAACAGGCCTTGTTTAATAAAAATTTTTGCAGTAGATATGGTAACGCACTGGCAGTTTTCAATACAGGATAATGGAATAGGAATTAGCAAAGAATATTTTGATAAGATATTTGTAATCTTCCAACGTTTGCACACGAAAGAAATCTATTCAGGTACCGGGCTTGGGCTTGCAGTTACAAAAAAAATTATTGAAAACCTGAATGGAAAAATATGGCTGGAATCTGTAGAAAATGAGGGAACTATTTTTTATTTTACAATACCAAAAATCTAAAAACAACTTGCTATATTTAATCGTTATTTATTTGAACATATGCTTCAACTAACAAACACAAATGGGATGAAACTTTTAAAGATTTTTTAAAATTTTATTTTCAATTTAAAACTGAACCCGGTAAGAAAGGGCTACTTATCTGTTCAATATTTTTATAGCCCGTACGACCGTTGAAAAACATTTTTTAATCTCCAATTGCGAATACGCTATGACAGTCTTTAACCAATCATTCCGCATTATGCCGGACATTACTGCCAATCCAAATAAAAAAAATGGTAAACTAAATAAGGGAGTTCGCTTTTTTATTGAGCCATATATTTTAAATATTAATCTGCAAAAAGATATTAAAGTCTTTAAAGAAATAGTAAATTTTGAGAAAGACAATATTACAAATTTAAAAACTACTTGTTTTTATTTGACAGAACATAATCAATTAAAAAAGGCTGAATTTTTAGAAAGCACAGCTTATTAAAAAAATAATGATTCCTAAAATCAATCCAAATAATCAGGTTGGATAAAAGATATATTAATCAAGTTTATTCTCTTTTATTTTTTTAATAGAATCTTGGTTTCTGGTAATATTTTGAATTGTACTTTCTTAAAAAATAGCATTAAATTTTATCAAAAAACCCTATACCTATATTAGCTTTTCAATACCCATAAAATCGGATTTTAAAACTCGTTTTAAGTATTGCTTTTGATTGAAATGAATACTGCAAGTAAATTTTGTTTTACACTTTTTAATAAACTGAAAATAATGATCACATGGACTAAATATAAGACGGCAATAAAACGTAATTGTACCAACTTAATTGAAACAGATCAAGTGGTTATGTTTTGGCGAAATAATCTTTTTGCAAATACCCTTATTTATTTATTACCCTTGTGCTTCATTGCTTTGGTACCCAGTGTAATTTTGATAATATCAACTAAATTTTACATTATAGCTGTAGTAGATTTTGTTGTTGTAGCTACGATTTTTTTTGTAGCATTTATGCCTAAGCTCGGTTTAAAAATCCGAAAAATAATTTTTATTTCTACGGTATATATTTTAAGTTTCATGCTACTGTTTTATGTAGGTATTGTAGGTTCGGGAATGGTTTATCTTCTTACAGCATGTTTATTCACTATACTTATTTTTCCGCTTAGCGGATATTGGCCTGCCTGGATAAATTTTTTATTCTGTTTTATTTATGGGTGCTTAATTTATTTTAATTTATTGCCCTCCAATAATAGGATAACCTTTACTCTAGGAGAATGGGTAGCCATTTCGACCAATTTAATTTTTGTGAGTTTTTTGTTTACTATTTTAATACCGGGGTTATTTAAAAGTTTGCAAACTACAATAACTAAAGAATTGGATTTGCAGAGTGAACTGATGATTGAAAAAAGTGCTTTAACAATTGCTTTAAAACAACTTTCACAAAAAAATGAAGAGCTGGAACAATTTTCTTACATAGCCTCCCATGATCTTCAGGAACCATTGAGAATGATATCAGGTTTTTTAAAACAAATAGAAAATAAATATAATGAGAAGCTTGATGAAAAAGGAAAGCAATATATTTATTTCGCTGTTGATGGCGCTCAAAGAATGCACCGTATAATTTTAGATTTACTTGAATATTCCAGAGCCGGCAAAATTGAATCTGCAAAAGAAAAAGTTGATATAAATAATCTTTTTATTGAAATTAATATTCTTTTTCAAAGGCAGATTAAAGAAAAAGGTGCAACAATTAGATGCACAAATTTGCCTGTTTTATACACCTATCGTACGCTGATAGAACAGGTTTTTCAAAATCTTATAAGCAATGCTTTAAAATATAGTGAAACGGTTAATAAACTCAAAATTTCAATCTCATCAAAAGATATTGGCAGCCACTGGTTGTTTGCTGTCGAAGATAATGGTATTGGTATCGACCCGGAATATTTTAAAAAAATATTTGTCATTTTTCAGCGCCTCCATAACAAAAATGAATATTCAGGCACAGGTTTAGGACTAGCCATCTGTCAAAAGGTTATAGATTATTTAGGCGGGGAAATATGGGTAGAATCTAATTTCGGGAAAGGAAGTATTTTTTATTTCACGGTTTTAAAAGATTAAAAAACATAATTATGATTTACAGCATTTTATCAAAAAATGTCCCGATTTGTGCATTTGGAATTCCCCACAGAAATTTACTTTAAAAAGAAATATCTAATAAAATATTGTTGTATTGTCATAATAAATTCTCACTGTTTATTTAAACTTTTCCTCAAAAAATTAAGAAATTTCTCTGGCATCGGTATTGCTAAAAATACAATTGTATGACGTTAACATTAAATAAAACAGAACTAATATCTTTTTGGGATTTAACATGTAGAAAAGTTTAAGTAAGCTTTTTGGTGCATTTTATTTTTACCCAGAAATTTTATATCAAAAAATATTCTAACTGATTTGATTAGTATAGATTATTTAAAAACAATTTTATTTTAAATTTATTTTATAATTCTATTTAAACATGAATTCAATCCACATTCTCTTGGTAGAAGATAACGAAGGAGATATTTTTTTAATTACGGAAGCACTGGAAGAAGGGAAAATTGTAAATAAAATAAGTGTGTCAAAAGATGGTAAAGAGGCTATCGATTTTTTGGAAAAAAAAGGAAAGTATATAAATGAAGAAACGCCAGATCTTATTTTACTTGACGTAAACCTACCTAAAAAAAACGGACATGAAGTACTTAAATATATAAAAACCAGCGAGAATTTAAAACAGATACCTGTTATTATGCTAACAACATCATCTTCTGATAAAGACGTTTTATTGTCATATAAAAACCATGCAAATTGCTTTATAACAAAACCATTGGATGTTAATAATTTTTTAACAATAGTTTCAAGCATCGAAAGTTTCTGGATAAACATCGTTAAACTTCTTAAGAATAAAAAACAATGATCAAAGATAAAAAACGGTATAGTATTTTAATTATAGAAGACAATCTTGGTGATTATTTACTTGTCGAAGAATTTCTATTAGAAAATATTTACCTCCCAAATATATTGCATGCTCATAATTTTAAGGAAGCAAAACAGTATTTAATAGATCAAAACGAATCCTTTGATGTGATTTTAATGGATCTCACTTTACCCGATAAAGCTGGAGATGAACTTGTAACCGAAATGGTTGGTTTTTTACCCCATTGCCCGATTGTAATTTTAACGGGATATACAGATATTGATTTTAGCATACAATCAATTTCCCGTGGAATTTCGGATTACATTTTAAAAGATGACCTTAATGCGAACATGCTTTATAAAAGTATTATTTATGCTATTGAAAGAAAAAAATCATTTTTATTAATAGAAGAATCAGAAAAAAGATACAGTAATCTATTTCATTTAAGTCCACAACCTATGTGGCTATACGATTGTGAAACCTTAAAATTTATACAAGTCAATAAGGCAGCTATTGCTCATTACGGTTATACTGAGGCAGATTTTTTATCAATGTTTATAACAGATATCCAAACTGTAATGGAGCAATCAACGCTAGATGAAGCATTAATTAATAGGAAGCAAATGGAAGAATCTACTTTTACAGGTAGCTTTAATCACTTAACAAAAACAAGAGAACTTATTAATGTTGAAGTATACAGTACTGAGATCTTAATAAACGATAGAAATTGTAAATCTGTTATTGCCGTGGATGTTACAGAAAGAAAATTATATGAACATAAAATTACCAAAGCAATTATTAAAACACAGGAAGAAGAACGTTATGAAATTGGCGGAGAACTTCATGATAATGTTTGCCAGATATTGGCTACAAGCATGATTAGTTTAGGTATGATGAAAAAATATATTGAACCAACTGCAGAACAATGGTATAAAAATACGAAGGAGTACATAACAATGGCTTCTAATGAAATCAGAAACTTATCTCACAGATTAGCACCCGCTTTTTTTGATGATTCTAATTTTGAAGTTGCCATAGAAATTTTACTAAATACTTTTAATGCTGCCGAAGAATATGAAATAGCATTACAGTTTGATAATAAAATAAGTGCGGAGGATTTAAGTCTTGAAATACAATTGAATCTTTACAGAATTGTTCAGGAAAAGCTTAGAAATATTATGAAATATGCCAAGGCTACTAAAATTTCATTGGACTTTTTTATAGAAAATGATATGCTGGTTTTAAAAATAACAGATAACGGTATTGGATTTAATACAGAAAATGCAAAATCAGGTATAGGCCTAGCTAATATGAAAAGAAGAACTGAATTATTTTCGGGGAATTTTTTAATAAAATCTTCGCCAGGAAAAGGTTGTGTAATGAGGGTGAGCATACCAATAAATACAAAATAATTATAAAAAAGCTGATTCAGGGACTATGATATTTAAAATACTGGGACAAATTTCGGCTGATACTTTTTTTATTTTTCCCTGATATTCTCCATCTATTTGAAAATGCATCTTTCTAATCGTTGTAACCTCAACTGAAGTTGATGGAATTATTTCAATTTTTTTGGGATTAAATATACCAGGTTTTAAAAGCATTTGAATCAATGAACTTATAGACAATTTTCGTACAATAATTACTTCAAATAACCCATCGCTTAGATTTCCTTCAGGATTAATGACTGCACCCGTTCCGTATTTTCTTGCATTGGCAATTACAACCATAAAGGCATTTCTTCTCACTTCTAAATTGTTTGTTTTTACAATAACCTGCATTTTTTCTTTATACCATAAAGTTTTTATAATAACCATTGCATAACCTAATTTTCCCCTCAGTTTGCCCTCATCAAAGTGTTTTATCAGGTGGGCATTTAAGCCCATATCGCTTAAGTGAATACAATATTTATTTCCGTTAATGTTTATTAAGTCACATTTTTTTGTATGAGCTTGACTAATTATTTTTAATGCAACTGCAGCATTTTCCGGAATTCTAAGTTCTTTTGCCATGCCATTTGCAGAACCTGCAGGTAAAATACCAAGCCCAATATTGGTATTGGCAATAATATTGGCAAGCATTGTTACTGTTCCGTCACCACCTACAGCAATTATATTTTTAGGGTTATATTTTACTATCTGGTCTTTAATTTGTGATATTGTACAACTTTCAGGAAGATTGTAAATTTTGAAACTTTGCTCTTTATCAATAAAAAAATCATTAATTACGTTGTCCCAGGTGTTAGGCTGGTTTGTTCCTGAACTGTTGTTTATAACAAATAAAAATGTTACCATTTTCTGCAATTAATTTTATTAGATAATATGACCAACGGGGCAACATACATACCAGAAAAATTATCTGTTTATCAAAAAATGCAATTTAAATTTTTTAGATTTTTTAGGCTGCATAAAGGTGCCACGCTCAAATTGTATAATGGGTTTGCAAATCATAAATCCTGCTATGTATATGGCCATGCTTTGTCGCTTTCGCCTATTAAAAAAAAACATTTTAGAACTTTTTTTCTTTATAATGCAATTGCACTTTTGCGGCTTTTTATGGTACGCCCAATAAAAAACGCAATTGTTATTTTGCAATGGGGTAATAAAATATATACAGCTAAAACTGCCTCAGATGGGTTTTTTAAATTTGAATGGGAACATGATGATGAACTTTTGCCCGGGCAATACGAAGTAGAAGCAATGCTTATTAAAAGAAACAGCACCAACATTGTAAAAGCAAAAACAACAGGTAAAATAATTATGCCATCTACAACAGATTTTTCCTTTATATCTGATATTGATGATACCTTTTTAATTTCTCATTCATCAAACCTTAGAAAAAGATTGTTTGTACTGCTTACTGAAAATGCAAAAAGCAGACAGCCATTTGAAGGAGCAGTAAAGCATTACAGAATGCTACATGGTATTGATGATAGTGAACCTTCAAACAATGCATTCTTTTATGTATCTAGTAGTGAGTGGAATTTATATGACTATATAAAAGATTTTTTAGAAGAAAATAAATTGCCGGATGGAATTTGTTTGTTAAACCAGATTAAAACCTTTTCAAAATTATTTGCTACGGGTCAAAATAATCATTTCGGTAAATTTACACGTATAGTAAAAATTATTGAAGCGTACCCTCATCAAAAATTTATTTTGTTGGGTGATGATTCACAAAAAGATATAGATATATATAAATCGATTGTAGAACACTTTCCGCAAAATGTGTATTGTGTTTATATTAGAAGAGTGTGCACTCCTGAAAAATCTCATGTTCTTTTACAACAAAAAAGTATTGAAAAAAAAGGAGTGTTGTTTTATTATTTTGCACACAGTGAAGAGGCAATTTTACATTCTAAAAAAATCGGTTTATTTAAATAACTAGCAACTAATTAAAATATTTACATTAATATTTAATGCTATTTAAAATTAAATCATTTTGTCAGACTCCTGAGGGAGAGGGTTTTTTTCAGTTTTAACAAAAAACCATTTTGCAAGAACAAGCCATATTATACCAAGGCAAAAAGCGGCTATCACATCGCTTGCATAGTGCAATCTTAAATATACCCTGCTGTAACCTACCAGCACCATTAAAATAATACATAAAATAATAAGTACCCATTTTAAAAATTTATGATGAACATTTTTATAAATGATATAGGCAATTATTCCATAAAAAGTTACACTGGTAAAAGTATGGCCACTTGGAAAACTGTAACCGTGTACTTTAGCAATTAATGGTAATAGCGGACGTTCTCTTTTTAAAAAAAATTTTATTAAAAACATTGCAACAACGCTGCTTATCGAAACAGCAGCAATCTTAAAAGCTGTTTCCTTATTTCTCTTAAAAAAAAGATAGAATCCAATCAATAATAAATTTGCAGGTAACAAAAAATTTTGTGATCCAATAAAAGTAATGACCTGCATTATAGATGTCTGGGTGTTACTCACCCAGGGTTTAATTATTGAAAAAACCTTTTCATCGAAGGAGAAGTTTTTATCTTCAAAAATCATGTCTGCAACAATAAATAATCCCCAGAGACAAACAATAAAAAGACTGATCATTAATAAAACTGATAAAGATAGTTTCTTAAAAAAAGAAAAATTATTATTTGCTGTCATCTTAAAAAGAGCTTCTAAATTTTAAAAATAAAAAATTATTGAGCCAGTCTTATTCCCGTTTTTTCAAAAGTTATTTTTCTTTCTCTGAACAGATTGCCTGTCGTCATTTTAAATGTTTTTTTACTCATTCCGAAAAACACATAAATGTTTTCAGGATCACTTTTATCGTTATACGGTAGGTATCCTTCATTTTCCTCTAATAATCTTAAAATTTTTCCGGCTTCACCTTCAACCCTTTGGTAACCCATTTTTCCTGCAACAACATCTACTCGGTTATCAGCATATATTTTTTTTATGTAACCTTTAAATTTATCACCTACACCAACAGTTCTGTAAACTTCGTTTAAATGCAAAACACCCGTATGTTGGTTATTTATAATCATTAAATAACCAATGTCTGTCCGCCGTAAAACAATCAAATCAACCTCATCTGTTTCTTCTACTGAAAGATTTTCATTACTTAAAAACTGTTCAACTCTTTCAGTTGCAGCAGCTCGGCCGGTTTGTTCATCTCGGTATATTTTTACAAGGTACTCCCCCATTGGACGCATACCTGTTATTTGCTGGCTTTTTGGTACAAATAAATCTTTCATTAACCCCCAATCCATAAAAGCACCTTGTTCAGTAACTGATACAGTTTTTAGTTTAACAAAATCATCAACAACGCCTAAAGGTTTTTGAGTTGTCGCAATTAATCTTTCTTCTCCGTCATGATATACAAATACCTTTAATTCATCACCTTCTTGTAACCCTTCAGGTACAAATCTTTTAGGCAGTAAAATACCATCTTCGCCATCATCTAGATATACACCAAAATCTACTTTTCGTAATACTTTTAGCAAATTATAATCTCCTGTTTTAATCATATTCTTTTCCATTAATCTAAATAAAGGTAAATAACAATTTTAAGCGCAGCTTTTATATTGTTATTTTGCAAGACAAACGGATTACTTTATTTTTTCAATCTGTAATTCGTCCCACGGTGTAGAGCCATCTTTTTCTCTTTTAAAGTTTAAATCTGTGGTGCTTTGAATAATGATTTCTGCAGTTGTATAAACAATACATCCTTTTAATAAGTGACCTCCTATTGTTTTGCCAATGCTGTCACTTATACTGATGTGCAGATGACTACCGTTTTTCGAAGTTGTGCCTGTAAGATTAACAATTTCAAAATGTCCTTTTCCTGTACTTCCTTTTTCCTGATTGGCAAATCTTATGTTATAATCGGTAAGGCTTCCTGCGCAGGTTACAACCCATCCTGCATTTATATTATTTTGTAAGATATAATTTTCAATTTTTTCTCTCAAGTCATCGCCCGGCTTTAAACGTATTGCATGAGAGGTAATGCTGTTTGAGGTATTCATTTTTGCTGTGGTTTTACATGCATTAATATGTATAATTAAAAAAAGAAATAAAATTATTTTGTTCATATTTAAATGTAAATTTTTTTAAAGTGAAAATGAAACGTACTGATGAGATAATTTAAAAATTTTAATTTAAAATGTTTTATATGGCAGTAAATATTTCCCATAAAAAAATCCCTATTCTTTTAGGAAGAACAGGGATTTTTTTTAATCATTCAACTTTTATAAAGCAATTTGTTTTTCTGTCATCATTTTACGCATGTTTAATAACCCATAACGCATTCTGCCAAGTGCTGTATTAATACTGCAGTTAGTAAGTTGGGCAATTTCCTTAAAACTCAATTCTGCATAATGGCGAAGAATAATAACTTCTCTCTGGTCTTCAGGTAGCAAATCAATTAGTTTTCGTACTTTATCAGAAGTTTGTTCAGCCATTATACGGGTATCAACACCCGCTTCTGAAAAATTAAGCACTTCAAAAATATCTCTGTCGTCGCTTGTTTTAATAGTTGGAGTGCGCTTTACTTTTCTAAAATGATCTACACAAAGGTTGTGTGCAATGCGCATAGCCCATGGTAAAAATTTTCCCTCGTCCGTGTAACGACCGCCTTTTAAAGTGTCAATTACTCTAATAAATACATCTTGAAAAATATCTTCGGCAAGATATTTGTCTTTTACCAATAGATAAATTGATGTAAAAATTTTGTCTTTGTAACGGTTTACAAGTGTAGACAGGGCATTTGAGTCCCCATCTATGTACATGCGTACAATTTGCTGATCTGTTAAGAGAGTTTGGTTTTGCATTTTTCTACAATTTTGAATAATGGACATTTAGGATAATGTTGCCAATAGAGGGAAAAAACTGCAGATGCTTTGTAAGGAGATTCGCGCGGTTTTTCAAACAATTGGATATTGTGGAGTAAACATAAAAATATATATTTTAATTACAATTTATTTTTAGCATTATTTTATAAAGTTTGTTAAAAATACTGTTTGGTATATTGTTTACACCGTAGTTTTACACATTATTTTAATGAAAAAATACTCATTTATACAAAGAGGAATTCTTTGTCTCTTTTGTATTTGTAAATTTATCTTTATGTTATGCTTAAAACTTCTGAAACCCCCATCATATCCACAACCGCAAGTATTTCAACTAATGATATTTTAATAAAAGGAGCAAGAGTTCACAACCTTAAAAATGTAACTGTTACAATACCACGCAATAAATTAGTTGTTGTAACAGGTGTGTCTGGTTCAGGAAAATCATCCTTAACAATTGATACTTTATTTGCTGAAGGGCAACGCCGATATGCTGAAAGTTTAAGTGCTTATGCAAGGCAGTTCATGCAACGAATGAACAAACCTGATGTGGATTTTATAAAGGGCTTATGTCCTGCAATCGCCATTGAACAAAAAGTGATAACACGTACACCAAGAAGTACGGTTGGAAGCATGACGGAGATATATGACTATCTGCGTTTATTATTTGCAAGAACAGGAAAAACCATTTCTCCTGTTAGTGGTAGAGAAGTAAAAAAAGATGATGTGCCCGATGTTGTAGCTGCAATAAATAAAGCTAAAGATGGAGATAAAATTATGTTGCTAGCAATATTTAAAAGCCATGCCAATCGAGATGAAAAAGAAGAACTCAATATTTTGTTACAAAAAGGATTTTCCCGACTTTACATAAATAATGAAATTGTAGGTATTGAAGATTTATTAGAAGGAAACATTATAAAAAAGTCTAAGAAAGAAAAATTTATTTTAATTGATAGGCTAATAAAGAAAGAGTTTGATGAAGATGATCTGCATCGCATTGCAGATTCTGCAGGTACAGCATTTTACGAAGGTGAAGGTGCCATGTTTGTACAGATTAATGAAAAAACGCCTTTAAAATTCAGCAATAAGTTTGAGCTGGATGGAATTGTTTTTGAAGAACCTGTACCAAACTTATTTTCTTTTAATAATCCTTTCGGTGCATGCCCGGTATGCGAAGGTTTCTCAATGGTGTTGGGTTTAGATCATGATCTTGTTATCCCCGATAAAAGATTGAGCGTTTACGAAGGTGCAGTAGCTCCATGGAAAGGCGAGAAACTAAGCCTGTGGAAAGAAAATTTTATACGTGCTGCAAAACAATTTGATTTTCCTGTACACAAGCCAATAATGGATTTAAGTGAAGCGCAATTAAAAGATTTGTGGAGCGGTAATAAATACGCTGAAGGCATTAATGATTTTTTTAAAGAAGTAGAACAGAATTTATATAAAGTACAATACAGGGTTTTATTAAGCAGATTTAGGGGCAGAACTTTGTGCAGCGAATGCGAAGGATACAGGCTTCGTAGAGAAGCCTTGTATGTAAAGGTTGCGGGTGTGCATATTGGGCAGCTATGCGAAATACCGGTAAAGGATTTACAGAATTGGTTCGATAAATTAAAACTGAGCAAATATGATGAACAGGTAGCAAAAAGAATTTTAATTGAAGTAAAACATCGGTTAAAAACATTATTAGATGTTGGTCTTGGTTATCTCACTTTAAACAGACTTGCAAACTCATTGAGTGGCGGTGAAAGCCAAAGGATACAGCTTACCAGAAGCCTTGGCAGTAACCTTACAAATTCACTTTATATTTTAGATGAACCATCCATCGGTTTACACAGTAGAGATACGCAAAATTTAATTGTTGTATTAAAAGAACTCAGAGACCTTGGCAATACCGTTGTTGTTGTTGAGCACGATGAAATGATGATGCGGGAAGCGGATCATATCATTGATATGGGGCCACTGGCGAGCCATCTTGGTGGTGAAGTAATTGCTGTCGGTAATTATGATGAATTAATTGCAAATGAAAAAAGTTTAACCGGTAAATATTTATCAGGAAAATTAAAAATTGAAGCCCCAAAAGTTTTGCGAAAATGGAACAGAAGTATAAAAATTGAAGGAGCCAAACAAAATAATTTAAAAGATATAAATGTTGAATTTCCCTTAAATATTTTGTGTGCAGTCAGCGGTGTCAGCGGCAGCGGAAAAACCACACTCGTTAAACAAATATTGTATCCGGCGTTGCAAAAAATAAAGGGCGAGGTATCAGACAAGCCCGGTTTGTATAGAAAAATAACCGGAGACCTAGATTACATCAGCCGAATTGAAATGGTTGATCAAAATCCTATTGGTAAAAGCAGCAGAAGTAATCCGGTTACTTACATAAAAGCTTATGATGAAATAAGAGAATTATATTCAAAGCAACCGCTGTCAAAAATCAGGGGGTTTATGCCTAAGCATTTTTCTTTTAATGTTGATGGTGGCCGTTGCGATGCATGCAAAGGGGAAGGAGAACAGTTGGTTGAAATGCAGTTTTTAGCAGATGTACATTTGGTGTGTGATGTATGTAATGGCAAGCGTTTTAAAGAGGAAGTATTAGAAGTTGCTTACAAAGAAAAAAGTATACATGATGTTCTGGAAATGAGTGTAGATGAAGCAATACAATTTTTTGGTGCAGCTGTTGAAAAACTAAAAAGTAAAGCTGCTGATGATGGTGCGGATGTTGCAAAAAAAATTCAGCCTTTAAGTGATGTTGGATTGGGTTATGTAAAGCTTGGGCAATCATCTAATACTTTAAGCGGTGGCGAAGCACAACGTGTAAAACTTGCGTCTTTCCTGGGTAAAGGAAAAGCCATTGGTCACATTCTTTTTATTTTTGATGAACCAACTACCGGTCTTCATTTTCATGATATAAAAAAGCTACTTACATCTTTTAACGCTTTGGTAGAACAGGGTCATTCAATAGTTGTAATTGAGCACAATACTGATGTTATAAAAAGTTGCGATTGGGTTATAGATCTTGGACCTGAAGCAGGAGATATTGGTGGTCACCTTGTATTTGCAGGGAAACCCCAGGATATGAAAAAGGTAAAAGAAAGTTATACAGGAAAGTTTTTGTGATTATATCTACCTCAGCCTATTACTGTCTTTAATTAATTTATTATCACTGTTAATGCCACGTGTAGCTAATATTAAAAAAAACATTACAGCAGCATGCAATATTGCAGTAATTGAAAAAGTTCCTTTACCAATAAAGGTTTGAATTTCTTTGTAATATAAAAATAACAAACCAGCCTCAAGCAAAACAGCGAGTATTGTAAGTCGTAATTGAAGTTTCCTGTTTTTATATAAAAATATTGTTATAAAACTTAAAATACCTACGGCTAACGTTACAAATATTAAAGGTAGAGTTGCAATTCCATTTAAAAATGAGGAAGGTATTAAATCTTTATTGGTACCAACATAAGTAGAAAACTTCAGCGTTAAAAAAACACAAATTGATGCCAGTAAAAGCCATATCGTTTGTATTCGTTGAATCATTTTTATAAATTTTGATGTTAGTATTTTGATAGAGGATCAAAAATGAGAAATTATTTCTAATTATTCAGAAAAATATTAAATGTAATGTCTCAAATCCTGCGTGTCAATTTTAAGGTAAAGGAAATGCCTTCATCATTTCATGAACCTCAATCTTAACTGCCTCCAAAGTTTCTTCATTATCAATATCCATTAAGATTTTATCAATCAATACTACAATCTTTTCCATATCTGCTTCCTTCATTCCTCTAGTGGTTACAGCAGGTACTCCAATACGTATGCCACTCGTAACAAACGGGCTTTTGTCATCGTAAGGCACAGCATTTTTATTTAAAGTAATGTGTGCTTTGTCTAAAGTTTCCTGCGCTTTTTTTCCGGTAATATTTTTATTACGAAGGTCAATCAGCATTAAATGGTTATCAGTGCCGCCGCTAATAATTTGGTAACCACGGTCCATTAAAGCTTTGGCCATTGCTTGTGCATTTCTCTGTACTTGCTTTGTATATTCTTTAAATTCATCTGTAAGTAATTCGCCAAAAGCCACTGCCTTGGCAGCTATAACATGCATTAACGGACCACCCTGTGTACCTGGAAAAACAGCCATGTCAATAACGTTGCTCATCATTCTCAGGTTACCCTTCATATCTTTCAACCCCATCGGGTTTTCAAAATCTTTTTTCATTAAAATAATTCCACCCCTTGGGCCACGCAAAGTTTTGTGTGTTGTACTTGTTACAAAATGGCAATATTCAAAAGGCGAACTTAATAAACCGGCAGCAATAAAACCTGCTGGGTGTGCCATATCGCACAATACAAAAGCATTAATTTCATCAGCTACTTTTCTTATTCTGGCATAATCAATATCCCTGCTGTAGGCAGATGCACCACAAATAATTAAAGCAGGCTTTTCAGCCCTTGCTTTTTCTTCAAGCATTTCGTAGTCTATTAAACCCGAATCTTTTTTTACACCATAAAAAAAAGGTCTGTAATATTTTCCTGAAAAATTTACAGGGGATCCGTGAGTAAGATGTCCACCCATACTTAAATCCAATCCCAATATAGCATCGCCGGGCTTTAAAATACCCAGCATCAAAGCTGCATTTGCTTGTGCACCACTATGAGGTTGCACATTGGCATATTCGCAATTAAAAACTTTTTTTATTCTGTCTATTGCAAGTTGCTCCACTTCATCAACCACCTCACAACCGCCATAATATCTTTTACCCGGATAACCTTCTGCATATTTATTTGTAAGACAGGTGCCCATCGCTTCCATAACCTGTTTGCTCGTAAAATTTTCGCTGGCAATAAGTTCAATCCCATGTTGCTGCCTTTCAGCTTCCTGTTCAATCAAATCAAATAAAGCAGTATCTCTTTGCATAAATATTATTTTGAACAGCAAAGATAAGCACCGCACTTTTAAATTTTATTTTTTAGGAGCATGGGTATTTTCGCAAAATGAAACATTTGTATCCTGCTATACACTGTACCTCCGCTTTGCTGCGGTGCCGTTTCTATCAGGGCTATTTTCAGCAGTAAATCATTTTTCAACTTTTATAAAATGTAAACCCTTTGTCTTAAACTATTAATTTCACCAACCAAAATTAATTGCTGCAAACTAAGGTGTAACTTGTTACTCCCCAATCAATACAATATTAATGAAGGCTATCATTCCCGTTGCAGGCGCAGGTACCAAACTTCGCCCACATACATACACACAACCCAAAGCACTTATTCCGCTTGCGGGTAAAACCATATTAAGCATTATTGTTGATCAATTAAAAGAGGCGGGCATAACCGATTTTATTTTTATTATTGGTTACTTAGGAGAAAAAATTAAAGATTATGTTGAATTAAATTACCCGGAACTTAATACCTATTTTATTACCCAAAATGAAAGGCAGGGTACGGGACATGCCATAGAAATTACGCAGGAAATAGTAGGTAACGAAGAGGTTTTAATTGTATTAGGAGATACAATTGCAGAGTTTGATATTGCAGAAATGATTAATACTCCTCATTCAGTGTTGGCTGTAAAAAGAGTTGACGATCCCCGAAATTTTGGTGTAGCAGAAATAGCGGAAGACGGTTTTATTACCAAGGTTATTGAAAAACCTGCCATTCCTAAAAGTAACATGGCTTTGGTTGGAATATATAAAGTAAAAGAAACAACCATATTATTTGAATGTCTCCATAAGATACAGAATTCAAAACTCCGCAGTTATGATGAGTTTAGTTTAACTGATGCATTGGATTGTATGATTCAAAGAGGTGCGGGCTTTAAAGCAATGAAAGTTGCCAATTGGTTCGACTGTGGTAAAAAAGAATCACTAATAGAATCGAATGCTATTCTCTTAAAAAAATTCGGTAGCGCTGTTGAAGAATCCCAGCACCACACTAACAGCATTTTTATACCGCCGGTAAGTATTGGTAAAGGTTGTATTATTGGCAATTCTGTTATTGGCCCAAACGTTACTATAGGAGATTTCACTACTATTAATTACGCGATCATAAAAGATTCAATTATTGGAGCCTACTCAAATTTATACGAAATAGTCTTAAACAACTCTTTAATTGGCAGCGATGCAGAGGTTAAAGGCGTAAGTAGGAATTTAAATATTGGAGATAATACTGCCATTGATCTTGGCGGAGGAACAAAATAAACTTTTTGTATTTATGAGTGTTTTTTCAATACTAAAAACCAAGTTTTTTAATATTGAAAAAATTTTTATTTAAGCAGGAATGATATTGGCAAATGGCTGTCAAATTTAAGTCTCAGAATGTGATGCAGCTGTTGCAGAAGTGTTTGAAGCCGGTCGCCATAATGAAAGGGAAGAAACCACAAGTTTTGTTTTAATACCAGCAGTAAATGAAAAAGTATCTATACCCGTTATTGTAGCAGGTGCTATTGCAACAGGGAGGTAAATGCTGGCAGTAATGATTTTGGGTGCAGATGATGTAGAGATTGGAAGAGGGTTCATTGCAAATCACGAAGCATCTTGTTACATAAATTTTAAAGATGCGGTTATTTTATCTTGTAAAGGTGATACCGATTATGTTTAAAAGAAATTAAAACCGGTTCGTTTGTTAAAAAATAATTTTTACAATCAGGTAAAAGAGCAGGAGATTATAATGCAAGTGTAGAAGAATTTATACAATTACTAGGTCGTTTAATTGATAAAAAAAGTTTGTTTAAAGTAAATATGAATGAAGGTGAACTTCAGATTGGGCAAGTTTCCACCCTTATAAAATCAATACCACCGGTAACTGATATTGTTAATGGAATATAGGTTGAAAACAATATAGTGGTTAACGGCTTATGTAAATAACGCTATATTTGCGACTTACAAAAAAATTTCAATTAATCCTAACAGCAATGCAAAGAGGGTCGCCCGTTTTTATATTTAGGTTTATAATTTTTATATTCTTTACGTTTTCAATACTTTCTACTTTTGGTCAGCCGCCTATTACTAACCCTAATGGAAGCCCCACTATAGCATTACCTCCTGTAAATATGACAAATCCTCAGCTGCAAACCTTGTTGAGCGATGAAAATAAAAATGCAGGCGAGGATATGAATGCGAAATTAAAAAATAATCGAATTTTTAAAGACAGTCTTACAGAAGGCGGTGGAACTAGCAGAATTCCAAGCGCTAAAAGTACATATGGAGCTAATGTATTCTCTAATGCCGCACAATTTAATACTGCAGAATTGTCTACACCACCTTTGGATTATCCATTGGGTGTTGGAGATAATGTTATAGTATCTATGTATGGAGGAGCTGAATTTCAGGGCAAATTTATTGTAGGTAAAGACGGTTCAATTTTTCCTAAGGGAATGGGTAAAATATATGTTGGTGGGGTAACTTTTCAAAATGTACAACGCATACTTTATTCCCGTTTTGCTGCTGTTGTGCCTGCAGGAACAAATATTGATATAAGTTTGGGAGAGCCAAGAAGTATTAATATTAATGTGGTAAATGAGGTTCAAAATCCTGGAATTATTACTGTATCCGCTTTTAGTAATGCATTTAATGTGATCTCAAAAGCAGGGGGAATAACTGAAAATGGAAACCTAAGAAATATCCAGATTAAAAGAAATGGTAGAATAATTGAAGAGCTTGATGTTTATAGATATTTACAGACAGGCGATTTTGGCAAACATATATATCTTCAAAACAATGATTTCATTATTGTTCCTTTTTATGAGAAAAAAGTTTTAGCTACCGGTCAGTTTAAAAGACCAATGTTTTATCAGCTAAGGAGTGATGAAGGTGTAAAAGCGTTGTTAAGATATAGTGGGGGCTTGAACGCAGATGCCTTAAGTTCTAATCTTACCATCATTAGATCAGAAAATGAAAGCCAGAATTTAAAAAATGTAAACGCAACCGCTATTTTAAAAATAGAAGGCCAGGATGCTTTATTACAAGACGGAGATGTAGTTAAGGCTGACTTAATAAAATCCGGTTTAGTTAATAGAGTTGAAATTCGAGGTGAAATAAAGTACCCAGATCAGTATGAATATAGGTCTGGCGATAGATTATTTGATCTGATAAACCGGGCAGGAGGTATAACAAGAAATACTTATTTACAAAGGGCTTATGTGTTTAGAGGGGCAGGAGATTCTACCAATTTGCAATCTGCCGACAGACTAGAGGTTGATTTAAGCGATATTAATAATAATAATATAAATTCTAAAAATAACGTGTCTCTTTTACCAAATGACGTTATACAGCTTTTTAGTGCTGCAGAATTTACCGATGATGTTTTTGTGGAAATCTTTGGAGAAGTACGAAAAGTAGGAAAATTAAGAAAATACGGTGGTATGACGCTTCAAGATTTACTTTATTTATCAGGTGGGTTGAAACCTTCTGCCGAATTTGGACGGTTAGAGATTTCAAGTATAGTAGATGTTGACTCCGCAAAAAAAGGCTTAAAACCTACAAGGACTGTAGTAAAATCATACGGCATCGATCAAAATCTCCAAATAGATTCAGCTGCGGCCCAAGTATATTTAAAACCTTATGATCAGATTTTTGCAAGAAAAAATCCAACATTTGAATTTCAACAAAATATAGAATTAAAAGGACTGATAAAATATCCAGGTTTATATCCTCGTTTAAATAAGTATGAAAAACTCTCCTCTTATATAACAAGGGCCGGGGGCTTTAAAGAGAATGCAAATCTTTCCGGTGCATTATTATTTAGGCGAAAACCTGCGGATGTTAGAGAAAAACCAATCGAGACAACCAAATTTATCTCTAAGAAAGTTTCTCGTGAGAAATTAGATTCACTAGGGCAACTCGTTCCTGTAGATACCGTAATTATGAAGGCTCTTGATGAACCTGTAAGCATTGATCTTTATAGGGCATTGCGATATAAAAATTCTAAACACGACATTATTTTGCAAGAAAATGATATCATATTTGTTCCTGAAATAAATCCTTTTGTTAGCATAGAAGGAAGAGTTCAATCTCCGCTTAAATTGTCATTTGATAAAGAGCATACAAATGTTGGTTATTACATAGATAAGGCAGGTGGTTTCGGTATCAGGCCATGGAAGAAAAGGATTTATGTTACTTACGCAAATAAAAAAAGTAGACGCACAAAAAACTTTATGTTCTTTCATTTTTATCCTAAGGTAGAGGAAGGTTCAATAGTAACTGTTCCAAGTAGACCAGAAGGGGCGGAGTTAACAGATATAATTAAAAATGCAGCTACTACTTTAGTGCCACTTATAGTTACCGGGTTAATTCTAAAATACGTAAATAAATAATTTTGACAAGTAACGAACTAATTAGAGTAATAATTAATAGACTCAAACAGATTAAAATACTTATTTTAATCGGGGGTGCATCAATAGCTATTTTAATGTACATGGTTGCCAAAAATACACCTGCAATATTTTCTGTAAAATCAACATTATATCCTTTAACCGCAGCTCCCGATGCGAGTTCTGCTACTTCTAAATTAACAGAATTAATTGGTGGTGGGGGGAATTCAAAAACGTTAAGTGATGATGCGAATGTAAATATTGAAGAGGTTGCAAAAAGCAGAAGAACCCGTGAAGCTGTTGTCGCAGAAAGGCTCCCTGCTTTTGGAAATAAGTCTATAGCAATTATTTTAATTGAAGAATACAATAAAAATAAATCTAGTCTAAGTCCTGTCATTCAAATTCCTTCTCTTGAAAGTGATTTATATTCTACCGGTGCAAATTTATTTGCAACCTATTACTCGGTAAAGTTTAATAAAAACAATTTGCTTGAAATTATTTTTACAAGTACAAATGAAAAACTCATAAAACCTGGAAGCCTAGTTCTTATTGACAAAATCTCACAATTTTACAAGGAACTTAAAATTAAAAAAGCTCAGTTCGATTTTGATTTCACTCAAAAAAAGGTTGATTCATTAGAAAAAGTATTAAACAAATATGATAATCAAAGAATTTATTTAAATAATACAACACTTTTTGTACAGCCCGGTAAACTTCAGTATACTGTCCCGAAAGAAAATTTAGAGAATAATAAATTATTAGTACTTGCTCAAAGAAATGGTGCTGCTTCCAACAGGGAAGAGGCCTTGTGGAGAAAGCAAAAGGTTACGCCTATTATTGAAATATTGGATGCTCCCGAACCTCCGTTTAACGTAGTAAAACCTTCCAATATTCTATACGGAATTATAGGTTTTGTGATTGGCTGTTTAATTTTTGCAATTTTCAGCCTTAGCGATATTATTTACAAGTATTTGAACTTTGAAGTTAAGAAAAAATTAAGCGGTCCTGTAGTGCAGATATCACCCGTATCTACAACAGCCTAGAAATTGATAGTTATTTTAAATTGTTACAGCAATCAATTTAGCAACTCTTTCGCCATCCATAGCTGCACTTACAATGCCACCTGCATAGCCTGCACCTTCCCCGCATGGATATAAATTACTTAACTGAGGGTGTTGTAAAGTTTCTGCATTTCTCGGGATTCTGACCGGGCTTGAAGTTCTGCTTTCAACTGCAACTACTACTGCTTCGTTTGTGTAATAACCTTTCAGCTTCTTGCCAAATTGTTGAAAGGCTTCGGCCAACGCACTATAAATAAATCCCGGCAATACATTTTGAAGTTTTGAAGAGGTTAATCCAGGTAGATAGGAATTAACCGGAAGTGTTTCAGATAATTTTCGGGTAACAAAATCCTGCATTCGTTGTGCAGGCGCTTTAAAATTTCCACCACCTTCCTTGTATGCTTTTTCTTCCACCATCTGTTGAAACTTCATAAAAATTAGCGGATCATCTTCTTTTGTTTCAATACCTGCAGTTTTTAATGAAGCTACTGCATCTTCTTTTTCTACCTGCACAACAATGCCACTGTTAGCAAAAGCATTGTTTCTTTTAGATGGGCTCCAGCCATTTACTACAAGTTGGCCCTCATCGGTTGCGGCAGGTGCAATAATACCACCAGGACACATGCAAAATGAAAACACACCCTTACCATTTACTTGCTGTACTAAAGAATAAGCAGCAGGTGGTAAATTAATATCCCTTTCGGTTGCACAATGATATTGTACACTATCTATTAAATGTTGTGGATGTTCAATTCTAACACCCATGGCAAATGGCTTAGCTTCAATTAATATATTTTTAAAATGAAGCAATTTAAAAATGTCTCTAGCAGAATGTCCGGTTGCTAAAATATATGCATCAGCGCAAAATATTTCTCCATTCGCAGTTGTAACAGCATCTATTTTTGAACCTGTAATTTTAAAATCAATAACTTTTTTTTCAAACAAAACCTCACCTCCACAACTTTTTATTTTTTCGTGCATGGCAATAATAATCTGTGGGAGTTTATTGGTGCCTATATGCGGGTGTGCATCGTAAGCAATGTTTTGGGGTGCGCCGAAGTTTACAAACAAATCTAAAATACGGTCTATATCACCCCTTTTATTACTTCTTGTATATAATTTACCATCGCTGTACGTACCTGCTCCGCCTTCTCCAAAACAATAATTACTTTCGGGATTTACAATACCTTCTTTGTTTAGTTTTGCAATGTCTCGGCGCCTTGCTCTTACATCTTTCCCTCTTTCTAAAATTATTGGTTTAATTCCTTTTTCAAGCAGTTGCAGTGCTGCAAAAATTCCTGCCGGGCCAGAGCCAATAACGATTACTTTTTTAGAATCGGGATTTACATTTTTAAATGAAAAAGTTTTTTTTATATTGGACGAATCTGGCTCATTTATAAAAGCATTTACGGTAAGATTTATATAAACGTTTTTTCCTCTTGCATCAATTGATTTTTTTACTATTAAATAACCTGAAACAGATGTGATCTTAACAGCTGCTGCTTTTGCTATATTACTAATTATTATTGCTTCGTCTGCAGCATCAGCCGGAGAGAGTTTTAATATTATTTTTTGCTGCATTTATTATTTGCCGGGTCTTCTCCCGGAAATTTAATTGAAAAAATTATTTATTAAAATGGTAAGTCATCATTTTCCTGCGGAGAAGTAAAATTATCCATAGGTTCCATTCCATTTGTATCTGAGTTGTTGTTAAGCTGATTGCTGTTTAAAATTTGCTCAATGCGCCATGCATCTAAATTTGTAAAATAATTTGTTTTACCATCTTTCTCCCATTTGCTTCCTTTTATGTTGAAGTAAACTTTTATATCATCCCCAATATTCACCTTATCTACAATGGCTGTTTTATCCTGCACACATTGAAACTTTGCATAATTAACAATCGTTCTACCACCAATATCTTCCGTTTTTTCAACAGCAAATTCTCTTACTTTAAATGTTTCCGTTCGTTGCAACGTATCATATTTTGCAATTAGTTTACCGGTTAATTCGTAGCTCATATAGTTAAGTTTTATGATCAAAAATAAGTGTTATTTACTTATGATTTATTTGCAAGCATTTTAAAAGAAAAGTTATTGTAAAAAATAATATTCAGCCATTGCATAATCTGTTTATACACATTCTACAGAAATAATATTTATTGTCTTTAAAATTTATTTTATCATTTTTTTTACCCAAGTTTGTTTTTAAACATAACTTTTGTAATTCAATATGGATAGGGGTTTTGCAAATTTTTAAGAAATATCATTTTTAAAAAAAGTAAGACTTTAGATTTACTTAAGATAAAGTATAAACAATAAAAAGTTTTTTTTATCAACAATTTATTTTGATATTCGCTGTCCCCTATAAATATAATATATTTGTTTTAAGGGCTACCATAAACTAACCAAATAACACAAGCAAAAAACTGTTGAAATTCTAATGGATAAATCTTTTGATAAAATATGGGCATCGTGTTTAGATATTATCAAAGATATTGTTGAGTGGCAGCATTTTAAAACATGGTTTGAACCAATAAAACCTGTTAGTCTCAAAGAAAAAATTCTAACTATACAAGTACCAAGTCAATTTTTTTATGAGTACCTTGAAGAGCATTATGTATCTCTTCTTGCAAAGACATTAAAAAGAGAACTTGGTAAAGAAGCGAGATTAGAATACAGGATTATGGTGGATAGTGGTAACAGTAAAAATAAACCACTTACAACTGATATTCCAGGGCATGGTTACAGATCATATTCAAACAATGAAATGGATTTTCCACTAGTCATAAATAATCCGGTTAAGAACCCATTTGTGATCCCGGGTCTTAAGAAGATGCAGATTGATCCGCAGCTTAACTCCGCATATACTTTTGATACATTTATAGAAGGAGATTGTAACCGAGTTGCCCGTCGAGCAGGTAAAACTGTGGCAGAAAAACCGGGCGGTACAAGTTTTAATCCCTTAGTGGTTTATGGTGGTGTTGGCCTAGGCAAAACACATTTGGCTCAGGCAATTGGTAACGAAGTAAAAAACCTTAATCCAAATAAGGTTGTATTGTATGTAAGTTCTGAAAAATTTATTAACCAGTTTATAGATCATGGCCGTAACAATGCCATCAATGATTTTATACATTTTTACCAGTTGATAGATGTTTTAATTATTGATGATATCCAGTTTTTTAATCGTGCTGAAAAATCTCAAGATGCATTCTTTTCAATTTTTAATCATTTGCACCAAAGTGGTAAACAATTAATTCTTACAAGTGATAAATCTCCCAAAGATTTGGAAGGTGTACAGGAAAGATTACTTAGTCGTTTTCGCTGGGGCTTAAGTGCAGATTTACAGGTGCCTGATTATGAAACAAAAATTGAAATACTTGATATAAAAATGAAAAACGATGGGTTAGAAATGCCCCGTGAAGTAGTAAAATATATTGCGTACAATATCAATAGTAACGTCAGAGAGTTAGAAGGAGCACTCATTTCTCTGTTGGCACAATCTTCGCTTAACAAGAGAGAAATAGACCTTGAATTGGCAAAAAAAGTACTAAGAAATTTTGTAAAATCTTCCACGAAGGAAATCACTATTGATGCTATCCAAAAAATGGTGTGTGAATATTTTGATGTTGCTTATGATAAGTTGTTGCAAAAAACACGCAAGCGTGAAATTGTTCAGGCAAGACAGATCTCTATGTTCCTATCTAAGGCGTTTACAAAAAATTCATTAAAGACAATTGGTGAACATTTTGGTGGAAGAGACCATACTACCGTAATACATAGCTGCCAAACGGTAAAAGATTTAATGGATACTGATAGTCTATTTAAAGAAAGTGTCTTGGAGCTTCAGCAAAAAGTACAGCTTGCAGCTATGTAGAATAAAAGAAATTATAGAAACCGCTTCATTTGTTTGGGGCGGTTCTTTTATTTTTTAAACTCATGATTTGTATTTGTAGCGATTTAAAAAAAACTTTTTAATTACTTTTTTTGCTACTAATATTTCCGATCTATGCACAACAATTACATTTATGAACATAATTGAAAAAAATAAAATAATTATAAGCAAGGGTAAATGACTTCAAACTTGAAAAAATGCTCTTTACAAGATAAATAGTTCAAAGGACCCCCTCTCCTATACCAAGACAAAACACTGCCTGAAAAAATTTAGGTTTATGAAAACCTAATAGAAAAAAAATAATTGGTCAACCGTAATTATACGTCCAAAAAAAGCTCTATGAATTATTCGTAAATCAAAATTCTTAATTTTCCTAATACGCTCTTGCAAACAAAACCCTTTCCCTGCTTGATTTTCCACTGAATACACAAATGCCTTCCTCTTGTTTATTATCTAACGGAATACATCTAATGGTAGCTTTTGTCTGTTCTTTTATTTTTTCTTCTGTTTCTGCAGTACCATCCCAATGCGCTGAAATAAAGCCGCCTTTTTCATCAAGCAGTTTTACCATTTCATCAAAGCTATTGGCTTCTCTAATGTTTTCGTTTCTAAAAGTTAACGCACGGTTGTAAATGTTTTGCTGAATTTCATCCAACAAATTTTTAAGGTAATCAGTAATTCCATCCAAAGAAATTGTTTGCTTTTCTTTTGTATCTCTGCGGGCAACTTCCACCACATTATTTTCTAAATCACGCATGCCCATCGCCACACGAATTGGTACACCTTTTAATTCATATTCTGCAAATTTCCAGCCCGGTCTTGCATTATCACTGTCATCATATTTTACTCTAATACCCAATGCTTTTAGTGCATTCATCATGCCATGCGCTTTCTCATCAATCACCGGTTTGCTTTCTTCACCTTTATAAATAGGAACAATAACCACCTGCAGTGGTGCAATTTTTGGAGGCATTACAAGTCCTTGGTCATCGCTGTGCGCCATTATTAATGCACCAATCAATCTTGTAGAAACGCCCCAGCTTGTTGCCCAAACATATTCGAGTTTATTGTTTTTATCACTAAATTTTACATCAAATGCTTTAGCAAAATTTTGCCCGAGAAAATGTGACGTACCGGCTTGTAATGCTTTACCATCCTGCATTAAAGCTTCAATGCAATACGTATCTTCTGCACCAGCAAACCGTTCGCTTGCCGATTTTACACCTTTAATAACCGGTACCGCCATGTATTCTTCCACAAAATCTGCATACACATTTACCATTTTTATCGTCTCTTCAATCGCTTCTTCTTTTGTTGCATGTGCGGTATGGCCTTCCTGCCACAAAAACTCTGCAGTTCGCAAAAATAAACGGGTACGCATTTCCCAACGCACCACATTTGCCCATTGGTTTATAAGCAATGGCAAATCTCTGTACGATTGTATCCAGCCTTTGTAAGTATTCCAAATAATTGCTTCACTTGTTGGGCGCACAACTAATTCCTCCTCCAGTTTTGCTTCGGGATCTACAATTAATTTTCCTTTATTATTGGGGTCAGCTTTCAATCGATAATGTGTTACTACCGCACATTCTTTTGCAAAACCTTCGGCATTTGTTTCTTCAGCTTCAAACAAACTTTTTGGCACAAACAATGGAAAATATGCATTTACATGTCCAGTTTCTTTAAACATTTTATCTAACTGGTCACGCATATTTTCCCACAACGCATAGCCATAGGGCTTAATAACCATGCAACCACGCACGGCAGAGTGATCTGCGAGTTGGCTTTTCACTACGAGTTCATTGTACCATTCAGAATAGTTGTCGGCTCTTTTTGTAAGTTCTTTGCTCATGTTCGTTCTAGTATCTAATATCTAAAATTTTGTGTCTTTGGTATTTTTATTAGCCAAACAAAGAAGCAGCTATGTTGATCTTCAGTGGCGTCGCACATTTCATCTTCACCTAAATATTTAGCTTTAATTATGCAATTTGGTATGCAGCGAAGATAAGAATTGATAACAGAAATTATTGTTCTTTAAACAGTACAAATTATAGTCGAACCATTTCTACAGTTTTACGGTTATATCTCCACACTCTATACTTACTACTCAATACTATTCCCTAAATTGCCGCACATAAAAATAGCAAATGGATATTCAGTTTAATAAAAATGAAGACGAACAAAAACTTGCCTGGGGAACAGTAAAAAAACAGTTAGAAAAAATTTACGAAGGTGGTGGCAAAAAAGCAATAGAAAAACAAAAAGAAAAAAATAAACTCGTAGCCCGTGAGCGCATTGCTTACCTCTGCGATGACGGTAAACCATTTATAGAAATTGGCGCTTTTGCCGGTTTCGGTATGTATGAAGAATATGGCGGATGTCCTGCAGGCGGCACTGTAAGTGGAATTGGTTACGTAAGCGGAAGGCAATGTGTTATTGTTGCTAACGATCAGACCGTAAAAGCTGGTGCATGGTTTCCCATCACAGGAAAAAAGAATTTACGCATGCAGGAGATTGCTATGGAAAATCATTTACCGGTAATTTATATTGTAGACAGTGCAGGAGTTTTTCTACCAATGCAGGATGAAATTTTTCCTGATAAAGAACATTTTGGAAGAATATTTCGCAACAATGCCAAAATGAGTGCAATGGGTATTACACAAATTGCTGCTGTAACCGGTGCATGCGTTGCAGGTGGTGCTTACTTGCCCATTATGAGTGATGAAACATTGATGGTAGAAGGTGCAGGTTCAATTTTTCTTGCAGGTCCATACTTAGTTAAAGCCGCTATTGGAGAGGATGCAGATGCGGAAACCCTTGGTGGTGCTGCAACACATAATGAACTAAGTGGTATTGCAGATTACAAATTTAAAACGGAAGAAGAATGCCTTGACAGAGTAAAAAGAATCATCAGCAAATTAGGCAAACCGAAAACAGCAGGTTTTGACAGAATTGAAGCCATTGCGCCATCGAAAAAAACAAGTGACATATATGGTATTATTGCAGCTGATAATAGCAAACCATACAACGTACTTGACATAATAAACAGTATTGCAGATGGAGAGAGTTTTGATGAATTTAAACAGGATTATGGAAAGACGATTGTGTGCGGTTATGCTCGAATTGATGGATGGGCTGTAGGTATTGTGGCTAACCAGCGCATAATTGTAAAAAGTAAAAAAGGTGAAATGCAATTGGGTGGTGTAATCTATAACGATAGTGCAGACAAAGCTGCAAGGTTTATTATGAATTGCAATCAGAAAAAAATTCCCCTGGTTTTTTTACAAGATGTAACAGGCTTTATGGTGGGTAGTAGAAGTGAACACAGCGGCATTATTAAAGATGGAGCAAAACTGGTAAATGCTGTTGCAAATTCAGTTGTACCAAAAATTACCATCATAACCGGAAACTCATATGGGGCGGGTAATTACGCAATGTGCGGTAAAGCCTACGACCCACGTTTTATTTACGCATGGCCCGGTGCAAAAATTGCTGTAATGGGTGGTGAACAGGCTGCAAAAACAATGTTGCAAATTCAGGTTGCAGGCATGAAAGCCAAGGGACAACAAGTTACAGCAGAGGAGGAAAAAATTATTTTAGATACAATAACAGCTAAATATTTAGCGCAAACAAAAGCACAGTATGCTGCCTCAAGACTTTGGATAGATGCCATTATTGATCCTGCCGATACAAGAAAAGTGATCAGTGAAGGAATTGCTGCAGCAGATCATAATCCTGATTTTGCAGAATTCAAAGTGGGCGTTTTTCAGGTGTAAATTTGAACCACAAAGACGCAAAGAAATGCAAGTAGAAACACAAAGAATTTAAAAAAAGTTATAAATCCAAATTAATAATACCCATGATTTGTCTTTGTGTAACTTTTTTATCTTACTGCCTTAGTGGTTCAGAATAATATGGATAAAATAACTTTATATACGGATGGTGCGGCACGTGGAAACCCCGGCCGAGGCGGTTATGGGGCAGTTTTAATTTATGGAAATCACAAAAAAGAATTGTCAAAAGGATTTAAATATACTACCAACAACAGAATGGAACTATGGGCAATTATTGCCGGTTTAGAAAGTATTACCAATAGGGAAATACCAGTAACAATTTATTCTGACAGCCAATATGTAGTTAACAGCATAAACAAAGGCTGGTTAAATACATGGATGAAAACCAACTTTAAAGGTGGCAAAAAGAACCCTGATCTCTGGAAAAGATACCATGCTATAGCAAAAGATTTTACCATCAATATTATTTGGGTAAAAGGACATGCGGACAATGAATTTAATAACCTTTGCGATGAATTAGCTACAGCTGCTGCTGATGGAAAAAACCTGGATGTTGATGTGGAGTATGAAAGAGCACCAGCTGCAGGTAATACATTATTGTAGTAAATCTGTTAGCCAATTGTTGAACAATGATTTTCTGCAGAATGGCTCCGGAATAGCAGTGGAAATCCTTTTTTGTTGCCTTTGAACAAAAAAGATTGTAACGTATAGCCCGAACAAAAGTTGAATTATATTTTTAGCTCACGGCCCCAAACCAAATTAGTTACATGGCATCACATAACGATACAGGAAAAATCGGTGAAGACCTTGCTGCCGTTTGGTTTGAAGAGAAAGATTATACAATTCTTCACAAAAACTGGCGCCATAAAAACCTTGAAGTTGATATTATTGCAACTAACAATGATATACTTCATTTTATAGAAGTTAAAGCCGTAACTACTTTAAAATTTGGAAACCCTGAAGACAAGGTGAGTGAAAAGAAAATCCATAATCTTATAAATGCCTCAGAAGAATATTTGTTTCAAAATCCTCAATGGAAGCGAATACAGTTTGATGTTTTATCTATTACTATGATTAAAAATAGTGCCGTTGAATACTTTTTAATTAAAGATGTTTATTTGTAGGATTGAGAAATGTGAATTGTGAATAATGAATTGTGAAAATCCCTTAATTATTTAAGCTTAAAAATTATCTAATTACCGTTAATCTTTTTTTAATAAACAACCCGTGATTTTCATATCCTCAACTCTTTCTACCAACTTTTCTACCATTTTAAAAGTGGCAGGACAGTAGTCAATATTTTGTTTGTGCACATGGGCATAATCTTCAAATTTTCTCTTTTTTATGTGTGGAAATCCAGCGCAATCATCTGGACGAACAGCATAAATATTACACATATTTGTAGTTAAATTTAAAAACTGGCAAGGCTGTGTAACGTTTACCCAGTCACCGTTTCGCTCTTTTCTTAACCACTGTTTTTTAAATGAATCTACCGTTTGTCCAAAATGCTTCGAAATTCTCTTTAAATCTTTTTCAGTAAACGTGGGCGTCATAACCTTACAACAATTTGCACAGGTTTTACAGTCAACTTCCTGCCAAACTTCTGCATCAATAATGGGTGTAAGTTTATCTATTCCGATTGGCGGATTTTTTTCTATTTTATTAATAAATCTTCTAAAAAAAGGTCTGTTTGTCAAAAGCTTTTTTTTGAAAGTTTTAAGATTTACGGGGAACATATTTTTGCTTAAAATTGAAAGTTTTTTATTAAACGAAAATAATGTTTAATTATATTGTAACGTCACTGTTTAATTAAAACAAAAAAATTATGTGGGAAGTGTATAAGAAAGGCTACAAAGCCTGGTTGCAGCTGGAAAAATCATTATCAGAAAATTCGGTACAGGCTTATTTGCACGATGTAAAACATCTGACAGATTTTTTAGCACTTAAAAACTCACAACAAAAAATTATAGAAATTGATTTAAAAGACCTTGAAAAATTTACAAAGTATGTTAATGAATTAGGCATGCAACATGCATCGCAGGCAAGAATTATTTCGGGCATAAAAAGTTTTTTTAAATATTGTTTGCTTGAAGAAATTGTAAGTGCAGACCCAGCAACACTCTTAGAAGCACCAAAAAACATTCGCAAGCTGCCTGATACGCTTGCTTTTGAAGAAATAGAAAACATTATTACTGCAATTGATTTGAGCAAACCTGAAGGCGAAAGAAACAGGGCGATTTTTGAAACACTTTACAGTTGTGGTTTACGGGTGAGTGAATTGGTCAATTTAAAAATAAGCAATTTATATATGGATGTCGGTTACATAAAAGTTACAGGCAAAGCTGAAAAGGAAAGACTAGTCCCCATTGGATCTGACGCCATTAAATACATTGGTATCTATAAAAATCTTATCAGAAATAAAATAAAAATAAAATTGGGGCAGGAAGATATTCTTTTTTTAAGCCGGAGAGGCTCAAAGCTTTCCAGAGTAATGATATTTTTAATACTTAAGGAACTTGCAAAAAAAGCAGGCATTACAAAAAATATTTCTCCTCATACTTTTCGACATTCGTTTGCTACACATTTGGTTGAAGGAGGTGCAGATTTGCGTGCGGTGCAGGAAATGCTTGGTCATGAAAGCATTACTACGACCGAGATTTATACACACCTTGACCGTGAATTTTTAAGAACTACTTTACAGCAGTTTCATCCGGCATTTAATAAATAATTAATTGGATTTTGATGCAATCGTCTGATCTAAAAAAACATTTTCTGAATTAGGCTTTGTTACAATTTTACGTCGATAATTTTTAAAGATACTTTGCCATTTCAATTGTAAAACACCAAAGATTCCTTCTTTAATAATGCCTTTATTCATTTTGCTTGCACCAAGTTTTCTATCTTTAAAAGTTATGGGCACTTCTTCTATTTTAAAACCCAATTTCCATGCTGCAAATTTCATTTCTATCTGAAATGCATACCCAACAAAGGTTATAGCATCTAAATTTATTGTGCTTAGTACATTTGCTTTGTAACAAACAAAACCAGCCGTTGGATCTTTGATGGGCATAAATGTTATTAGGCGAGTATACAAAGATGCGCCTTTTGAAAGCACAATTCGATCCATTGGCCAATTTTCTACAACTCCATTTTTTACATATCTTGAGCCTATTGCTACATCAGCTCCAATGAATGCTGCCTGATAAAGTCTTTCCAAATCCAGTGGATTGTGAGAAAAATCGGCATCCATTTCAAAAATGTAATCGTACCTATTTTTTAAAGCCCATTTAAACCCATGAATGTACGCTGTTCCTAGTCCAAGTTTTCCCTTTCTTTCTTCTATAAATAATTTCCCTGAAAATCGGGGCATTAAAGATTTTACAATATGTGCGGTGCCATCTGGCGAACCATCATCAACAATAAGTGTATGAAAATCATTTTGCAGATTCATTACTGCAGTAATGATAGTTTCAATATTCTCACATTCATTGTAAGTAGGTATGATAACGATTTTATTCAAAAAAGTTGGGGCTATTTTAATTTAAAAATAATTTATAAAAAGTAAAGTGTTAAATAAAAATTTTTTAAAATTACTTTTTTAGCAAGGTGCGATTGAATAATTCTGTAAGTTTTTTCTTGGTATGCATAGGAAATTCTCCTTTCATCATCCAATCGTAATATTGAGGCTCTTTTTTAAGAACTTCAGCAACTACCATTCCTTTGTATTTACCAAAATTAAAAACTTCATTACCGCTTGCATTAAAGCTAAACCGGCGTGCATAGTCAACAATTTTATCTTCACCAATAACGCCCAATACCGAATCAACCGTAGTGCCCAATTTATCGTACTTTTTAAGTTGTGCTTCTAATACTTCAATCGTCGCATTAATATCTGCCTGAGCGCTGTGCGCATCAACCAATTCTTTTTCGCAGAAAAATTGATAGGCGGCTGAAAGTGTGCGTGGCTGCATGGTATAAAAAATATGCTGAACATCTATCATGCGGCGATCGCTTAAATCTACCTCCACCCCTGCTCTTAAAAATTCTTCCATTAACATAGGGATATCAAATCTGTTACTGTTGTAGCCACCAAGATCGCAATTTTCAAGAAACTGCCTTATCTCATTTGACATCTGTTTAAAAGTGGGCGCATCTTTCACCATTTCATCCGTAATTCCATGTATATCGCTGGTTCCCTGCGGTATGGGCATTTGGGGATTTATCAATCTGCGTTTTGCTATCCGGGTACCATCTGCCATTATTTTTACAATAGCTAATTCAACAATTCTGTCGTTGGTAAGGTTTACTCCGGTAGTTTCAAGATCTATAAAAGCAATTGGTCTTGTAAGTTCAAGCATATCTGGGGATTATTGTAAAAAGTTTTAATAACTGCAATATACATCTTTGAATAAAACTTAAGCATCTGCTAATAATAAATGATGATTAATTTCGTTTAACAGATTAAATTAAATTTGATTTTTATAAATTGTTAGGTATGAAAAAAATAATCTTTGCATTTGTCGCACTGTTTACTTTAGTAATTTTGTTTACAGGTTGCGGAAGCAGTCGTAAAATAGGTTGTCCAAATAATCAGGGAATCATACATTAAAATATACACATGAACTGGAAAGAATTTACAAACGAAGAAGGTCTGGAGGAAATAAAAAAACGATCAGCGGAAAAGCCGCAGGTAATTTTTAAACACAGCACGAAATGCTCCATAAGCAGCATGGCAAAAAGCCGTTTGGAAAGGTCAGAAGAGCCACAAGGAATAGATTTTAATTATCTTGACCTTATTGCACACCGAAACTTATCTTCAAAAATTGCAGAGGAGTTTGAGGTAGAACATGCATCGCCTCAGGTATTAATTATTAAAGACGGTAAATGTGTGTATGATGAAAGCCACAGTGCTATTAGTATGGATGAAATTGTGGAAGTTGTAGGATAAGAAAATTGATTACAAATTTATTTGGTTCACTAAAATTCAGGGAACTTCTTTTAAACGTTTGCAAACTTTGTAAACGAGATTGTTTAATTCATTTTTTCATTAGATAATTTCATGACCTAAAATAAAAAGTAGGTAAATATCTTTTTTCATAAAAATAGCTGCCCCAAAGAAGGAGCAGCTTGCAAAAAAGAATTTCTTAATTCGTTACGGTTTTTTCTTCATGTTATCAGCGCCTTCTTTCATTTTATTTCCGGCACGGTCAAGCAATTTTGCGGCACCTTCTTTTAAATTTACTGCACCTTCTTTTAGTTTGTCAGCACCCTGCTGTAGTTTATCTCCTGCACGACCAATTGTTTGAAAAACATTCCCTTCCTTATCTATCATACTTCCATTTCCGTGCACTGTTGCGCCTTCAGTTAATATCATTGTAGTTCCGTCTTTCATTCTCACTTCTCCGTTTGTCATAACAATAGTACCATTATTTAATGCTACAGATTGCATCATAACAACAGGCACACCTCCTTTCACAATCATCATTTTACCATCTTTCATCATCATATCTCCTTCTGTTGATGTTTTAATATTTACCACTGAAGATGAATCGGAAGTTACTGTAGTAGTGGATGTTGTGTTCTGATCGTTGCAGGCTGTAAAAATTGTTACTATTGCCGCAACAAAAAATAGTTTTCTCATGTTGTATTTTTTAGTGTTTGCGGTTGTTTAGCAATAATAATGCTAAACTATTAAAAAAAGATGAAACTGATTTGTACAGATATTTTTCAGCTTACTTCTTCCTAAAAAACAACCTTACAGGCACACCTGCAAAATCAAAATTCTCCCGCAGTTTATTTTCAAGATAATTTTGATAAGGGAGTTTTACATCATCAGGATAATTACAGAAAAAAGCAAAAGTCGGAGCAAAAGTTGGCAGCTGTGTAACGTATTTTATTTTAACCGCATTACCACGAACCACTGGAGGGTGAAACTGTTCTATCGCTTTCAGCATAACCTCATTTAGTTTACTTGTTGCAACTTTACGTTGTCTATTTTCAAAAACCATCAAAGCAGCTTCAATACTCTTGAGCAGGCGTTGTTTCTCTGTAACAGAAATAAACAATATCGGAACATCAGAAAACGGAGCCAGACGTTGTTTTAATTCTTTTTCATAATCCCTTGCAGTGTTGGTTTCTTTTTCTAAAAGATCCCATTTATTTACAAGCATTACAATTCCTTTTCCTTTTTTAACTGCCATAGCAAATATCGATAAATCCTGCGCAGTTATTCCCTTCTCTGCGTCAATCATTATCATACATACGTTAGCTTCATCCATTGCCTTAATGGCTCTTATTACGGAGTAAAACTCAATATCTTCATTCACTTTATTTTTACGGCGAATTCCGGCTGTATCTATCAGCACAAATTCTTTGTTAAACATGTTGTAATGGGTATGAATAGTATCTCTTGTTGTTCCGGCAATATCACTGACAATGGTACGCTCCTGCCCTATTAATGCATTTAATAAACTGGATTTTCCTACATTGGGCTGACCAATGATAGCAAACTTTGGGATCTCCTCTTCGTCTGTAACACTGTCGCTTTCAGCGGGCATGAGTGCTACGATTGCATCCAACAATTCGCCTGTGCCGCTGCCGCTGATTGAAGAAAGGAAAAATATATGTTCAAAACCTAGGCTGTAAAATTCACTGGCCTCCATCATTCTTGTGTGGTTGTCAACTTTATTTACAACCAAAAAAACAGGCTTTGTGCTTCTTCGTAAAAGATCTGCCATGCTTTCATCCAAATTGGTAATGCCTGCTGCAGCATCAACCATAAAAATTATTACATTGGATTCGTCAATAGCTATATGAACCTGCTTGCGTATTTCTCGCTCAAAAACATCATCACTGCCCACTACAAAACCTCCGGTGTCAATGACATTAAAAGAACGTCCTGTCCATTCCGCAACTCCATATTGGCGATCTCTGGTTACGCCACTCACGTCATCTACAATGGCTTTACGCTGTTCAAGCATTCGGTTAAAAAAAGTACTCTTGCCCACATTTGGACGACCTGTTATTGCTACTGTAAAACTCATTTTAATTACGATTTTTGGATCACGTGTTGCGAACACGCGTTCACTATTATTTATTCTATTTATTAATTAGACAGTTAGGAATTATTATTACAAATAAATTCGTTATTTCTAATACCTAATTTTTCTAATACCCATATTCTTTCAGATATAACTCATTGTCTCTCCACTTTGGCCGGACTTTTACATACAACTCCAAGAATACCTTATTGTCTATAAAAGCTTCAATGTCTTGTCTAGCAACGGTACCCAATTTTTTAATCATACTGCCACCCTCACCAAGAATAATCCCTTTTTGTGTTTCCCGCTGCACTATTATTTCTGCACGAATTTTTGTGAGAGTTGTTTTTTCCTTGTATTCCTGCACTACTACGGCTGTGTGATAAGGTAACTCTTCATGGTACATTTCAAATATCTTTTCTCTTATTAGTTCACCAACAAAAAACTTTACCGGCATATCACTTATATCATCTCCTTCGTAAAAAGGGTGCCCTTCAGGTAAATAGGAAAGTACTCTTTGTAAAAGCACGTCAATTCCATTCTTCTTTAGCGCAGAAATTAAAACAACTTCTTTACAATATGGTTGCTCGGCAAAAAAAGTTTTTACACTATCTAATTTCTCCGGATCCTTTACTGAATCTGTCTTATTTAAAACGACGATTACGGGAGCTTTTAATTTAAGTTTTTGAAAAATATCGTGGCTCTCAGCCGGATCTTCGCCTGCGTCTGCAATAAGCAGCGCAACATCTGCATCTTCCAAACTTCCTTTTACGGCCTGCATCATTTTTTCGTGCAATTTGTACTTGGGATCAATTATTCCCGGTGTATCAGAAAAAATTATCTGATATTCATCCGTAGATAAAATTGCCTTAATTCGATGACGGGTTGTTTGTACTTTGTGCGAAACGATGGCCATTTTTTCACCCATAAAAGCATTCAATAAAGTGCTTTTACCTGCGTTTGGTTTGCCAAAAATATTTACGAATCCTGCTTTCATTAATTTGTAGTTTTAAAAGAAAAGATTACCACAAACAAGCAAATGAGATGGAGGAGGTAATCAATTACTTAATGATTATATTAAGTAAAACAAAATGACTCAACACTTGTCGAGTCATTTTTAGTTGCGAAGACCGGGATCGAACCAGTGACCTTCGGGTTATGAGCCCGACGAGCTACCGCTGCTCTACTTCGCCCCACAAAGATAGGGAGTTTGTCTTCATTGTCCTAATAAAAGGAAAGATTAACTCAAGATATTTATTTTAAACCGAGATAACCACCATCTAAAATCAGTAAAAAAAATATACAATCACAAAGCTAAAAAACATCAAATGAAAGTTATACGATTGCTTATTTGTATAAATATTATTTTCTTTATTTTTTCCTACAAATAAACTATAAAAAAACAAAAAGATAAAGTGTACAACAGAAATATAGAACGGTATGTAATACCTCAACATTTTAACCAAGCCATACCTGACAAAAAAGAAGAAATGATTTTTGTTATGTTTAATTACAATAAATAGATGAAGAAAACTAGTGCAAAAAATTAAAGACGGCCTTTATAAAAAGAAAAAAATACAACCCTTGTTATTAGAAGCAATTAGTGGACAGAAGAGCGATTATGGATTAAAGGAATCTGATGACAAAGAAGCAAAGAATTATAAAAAATATAATGAATTTGTTACAAATAAGTTAGATCCTTTCGTTAAAAAGAAAACCGTTAAAAGGAAATTTAATACCGTACCCCATTACGGATTTGGCCCTCCCGCATTAAGCAGTTTTTATACTGCATGAAACAATTATGAAAAGATTGCGAGGATAGAAACGTTTTAGCCGGCATTTGCAAAAGTTCTTAACGACAGTTCTTTTTTAAAAACGATTGAAGAATTAAGAAAAAAACAGATTTAAAACTATGGATTAATGCAAATCGTGCTGATTCACTAAATATTTCTTTAAAGAAAATAATGCATGCCCGGAAAAGTATGTCTGAATGCGATTAATTACTTAAAATAATGCAGGAGATGATGCTGATTTTACAACATTTTTGTTGTGAGATTTTCCGAAATACTTTTATTGAACCCTGGCAATACTGCTGGCTCCACTGGTTTGTTTAAATTTTAATTCCGCTGAGCCTTTGTAAAAAATATGGCTTGCCCCACTTGCATTTGCTGCCATTTCGTTTGTTACAGTAATATTTATATCACTTGCACCAGATGCCTTAACGTTGCAGTTTTCTACGATCAATTCGTACGCTTTCACATCGCTTGCACCACTACTTTCAATATTTATGTTTTTAACAGTACCTGTAATTTTTGCTTCGCTGGCACCACTCAGTTTCATATTAAGATCTGTAACTTTTACCTGACCTTTTAGTAGGCTTGCACCACTCAATTGTATATTGAGAGAAGGCTGTTCTAAAACGCCGGCAATAAGAATATTTGATGCGCCGCTTGCCTGTAGCTGTTCAAGTTTTTTATAACCAACATATACATTCATTTTTAAATTATTGCCATAACGTATTTTATCACCTTCGTAAAAAATATGCAGTACAGCATCTATAATTTCGGTTTTTATACCTTCTCTGTATATATCTTGGGATGCGCTCACGGCTAATATTTCATTCTCTGCCCGGCTTAAAAAAACATGAATACCTGATGATACTTTTACACTTGTAAAATTGCCTGATATTTCCCTCATTACAGCATCCGGATCTACAACAAATTGTTTTTGAGCTTGAGCATTTAAAACAACAAAAAAAACTAACAATATTGTAAAATATTTTCTAAATACTTTTTTCATTTCTTTTTATTTGGTGACAACAATTCTATTTACGTTTTACAAAATGATTTTGTTACAAAAATGTTTTTTATTTTTTCTTGTCTATTTTTGTATCTGATCTTATTATTAACGACTGAATTTCCGGGGTGCTTCAAAATGTTTGAGGCTGAGATGATACCCGTTTGACCTGCTCAGGATAATGCCTGCGAAGGGAGTAAAAATTTATATCAGTACCGGCATTTTTCTGCCCCAGGATGTTCAGCACAAATTTATTTTATGAAACGTTTATTACTTTGCTTTTGCATGCTGTGCATCCTAAAAAATTTATCTGCACAAAAGAAAAAAAACTTTAACGACACCAGTTTTTTACAACCTGTTGAAGTGAGCTCCGTAAAAGCTCAGGAAAAAAATCCTTTTGCCAAAACCAATATCAGCAAGGAAGAAATTAAGAAATTAAACATTGGGCAGGACCTTCCTTTTATTTTAAATAATACACCTTCTGTGGTTGTAAATTCTGATGCGGGTACAGGTATTGGATACACAGGCATTCGCATTCGTGGTACAGATGCTACGAGAATTAATGTAACACTTAACGGTATTCCTTACAACGACGCAGAAAGTTTAGGTACCTATTTTGTTGATATTCCAGATATTGCTTCATCAGCAGGAAGTATTCAGGTACAAAGAGGTGTTGGAACTTCAGCTAATGGTGCGGGTTCTTTTGGAGGTAGCATAAACGTAAGTACAAATGAATTAAACAAAGAAAAACATCTTGAACTAAACAGCACGGCAGGCTCTTACGAAAGTTTTAAAAACACCCTGTTATTTAATAGTGGCATAATGAGGAAACATTTTACAGTTGATGCAAGAATGAGCAATATTAGGTCCCAGGGTTACATAGAGAGAGCGAGTGCAAGGTTACAATCTTACTATTTAAGTACGGCTTTTTTAACTGACAAGAGTTCTTTACGCTTAAATATTTTTACCGGAAAAGAAAGAACCTACCAGGCTTATTTTGGCGTGAATCAAACTGCCCTTGATACTAACAGAAGATATAACAGTGCAGGTACTGACAAGCCTGGAACACCATATAAAAACGAAGTAGACGACTACAGACAAACGCATTATCAGCTGTTTTATAATCACCAGTTTAATAAATACTTAAAATCCAACATTGCAATATTTTTTACAAAGGGTAAAGGATATTATGAGCAATACAAGGCAGATGCAAATTTATCGGACTACAATTTGCCAGATTATGGCACCATAAAAAAAACAGACTTAATCAGGCGTCTCTGGCTTGATAATAATTTTTATGGCACTATATATTCGCTTCAATTTGATAAAAACAAAACGCAGCTAATATTAGGTGGCGGCTATAACCGTTACGAAGGTGACCATTACGGAGAAATAATATGGGCACAAGAGCAGAATGCTGTACCTAAAAATTACAGATGGTACAACAACCCTGCACATAAATATGATTTTTCAACTTACGCTAAATGGACACAAAACATTACCAAAAACTTTCAAACATTTGCAGATTTGCAGTTGAGAAATATCAATTATACAATAAATGGTTTTAAAGACAATCCAGACCTTCAAATAAAAAAGAATTATTTTTTCTTTAACCCCAAGGCAGGTGTAACTTTCTCAAAAAATAATTATAAAATATATGCCTCTTATGGCCGGGCAGTAAAAGAACCTAACCGAGATGATTTTGAGGCTGCAGTTACAGCACTACCAAAACCAGAAAAATTAAATGATTTTGAAACCGGTGTTGAAACAAACAATACAAATTTAAAACTTGGCGCAAATTTTTATTACATGTATTATACAGACCAGCTGGTGCTTACAGGTAAAATAAATGATGTTGGTGCTTATACAAGAACCAATATTCCTAAAAGTTACAGAGCAGGCGTAGAGTTGTTTGGCAGTGTAGTTCTTAATAAAGTTTTCTCTGTAAATGGCAACTTGACTTTAAGTAAAAACAAGGTAAAAAACTTTACGGAATATTTTGATGATTATGATAATGGTGGGCAGGGATCGAAGTTTTACAAAACAGCAGATATTTCTTTTTCACCTAATATTATAAGTTCACTTTCTTTAAATATAATTCCTGCAAAAAATCTGCTTTTGACGCTTACAGGAAAATATGTTGGTGATCAGTATCTTGACAATACCTCCAACAAAAACCGTCGTTTAAAGAATTATTACACGCAAGATGTAAAGGTTACTTATATAATTAAAGGAAAAAACAACAGTGAAGTAAGTTTTTTTGCACAAGGAATAAATATTTTTTCCAAAAAATATGAACCAAACGGTTATACGTTCAGTTATGTTTATGGAAATAAATTAACGACTGAAAATTTTTATTATCCTATGGCTCCGGCAAATTTTGTAATAGGAATAAACATCACACCAAATATTGGAAAAAGAAATAATTAAACACTAACAAAAAAGGCAACCACTGATGACGTGATTGCCTTTTTTATTGACTTTTAATACTTAAACATTTTGCCATGCAATCATTCCCCCATCAAGGTTTACTACGTTGGTAAAGCCAAAAGTTTCCAACATCATGGCTGCCTGCATGCTGCGTTTGCCACTGCGGCAATAACATATTATTTCTTCGTTTTTTAGATTTTCTATTTCATCTGTCTGCATAATCATAACCTGACCCAACGGTATAAAAACCCCGCCAATATTAAACTCAAGCCTTTCGTCAGGCTCACGCACATCCAACAAATTTAATGGATCATTATTGGCCATTCTTTCTTTCAATTTTGCTACAGAAATATTCGTCATGGCTCTTGGTTTGTAGTGGTTGAATCAATTAACAATTTCATTTCTTTTGAAACCCACACATCCATTACCTGCCCCGAGCGAATGTATACAGGGCGTTTATCTTCGGTAAACTTTGGTGGGTTTTGTTTGTAAACAAATGCATTTGCGGTATCAGAAATTCCGGGATCAACTACAGTAGAAGCGAGCATAATTCCATTTTGTTCCAACACCATTTTTGCTTCGCCGTAAGTCAATCCTAACAAAGAAGGCACAGGTACCTGGTCGTTTGAAAGACCTCCGCCAATAACCATATCTACCCTGCTTCCCCAAGGTATTTTTCCTCCCGATGAGATAATATTTCCTTTATATCGCTGTTCTAAAACAGAACCCATCATAAAATCCGGTTTATAAGTTGTATCACCTACTACTAAATGACTTCTGCGTAAAATTTCAAGTGCATAACCTAGAGATTTTCCCTGAAGTGAAGGCATGTCTATCAAAGGAAGCGTACTTTTATTAATAGTAAGTAGTACGACACGGTTTACTTTCACGGTACTGTTTGGTTCGGGAAATTGTTTTAAAACTATCCCCATTTTTGCCGTATCAGTGTATACAGAATCTTGAATTACTACCTCAAATCCTTTACTTTCTAAAATTTTAACCGCTTCCGCTGTAGTTTTGGCTGTAACTGAAGGTACTGTCAGATAACTTCCATGCTTTGTTATAACTCCTAATAATTGTAGAAACCCCCATATAAAAAACGCCGCCAGCAATATAACTGCCAACAGATTTACCCAAAAAGGTCTGTCTGTAATAAATTTAAACACTTGTGGTTGTTTTAGGTTTCAAGAAAGTGCAATATAACCATCACACAAAACATTCATCCAATAATAAACTATAAAATTCTTTTAAAGTACTGCCCATAACAACAACTTGCTGCGGTACAATACTGGCTGAACTTTGCCCAGGCACAGTATTAATTTCAAGCATGAAGGGCAGTTCTTTTATTTCATCATAAATAAAATCTATTCGCACAATTCCTTTACAATTAAAAACTTTATATATTTTTTCTGCCGTTTCTTTTATTTGTTGTGTAATTTTTTCTGTTGCTTTGGCAGGAGTTACTTCTTCACTTTTTCCTTCATATTTCGCTTCAAAATCAAAGAAATCATTCTTAGAAATAATCTCCGTCATTGGCAGACAAATTATGATTCCTTTCGTTTTATAAACGCCGATGGTAAATTCTCTACCCTTAATAAATTCCTCAACCAAAATCTGCTCATCTTCTTTAAAAGCTTTTTGCAAAGCGGCTTGTAAATCTTCAGCATTATTTACTTTGCTCATACCGATACTGCTTCCACCATTGTTAGGTTTTACAAAAAAAGGAAGTGTAAGTTGTTGTAATATATCCTTTGCTGCTATGCTTTCATTTTTAAATAAGTGCAGTGACTTTGCTACATGAATACCTGCAAAAGCAGCAACTGCAACAGTATATCTTTTATTAAAAGTAAGTGCAGATGTTGCAGCATCGCAGGACGTATAAGGAATTTCGAGACAATCAAAATAACCCTGCAGTTTTCCATCTTCACCCGGTGATCCATGAAGGCCAACCAAAACGGCTTCAAATTTTATATGTTCGCCTTCTACATTTATAGAAAAATCATTTTTATCTACATGTATTTTATCTCCTGCTTTTGTTTTATAAAACCATCCGTCAGGGTGTATATCAATGAGGTAACAATCCCATTTAGTTGTATCGATATTATTTTGTATGGTTGCAGCACTTTTGTAAGAAATTACTGCTTCGCCTGAATAACCACCTGTTACCAATGCAATTTTTTTCATGTTTTTTAACTTGTATTTTAAAATATTAAAACGGATTTAAAATAAAATTTATTCACCATTACCTATTCCTTCGTTATTACTTTGCAAAACAAACTTCCATTTGCCGTCGTTCTGTTTTTTCCAGATACTTACGTAGGTACCATAAAGTGTGGTGTCAACAACAGAAGATTTTATTTCATAAACGCCATAGGTGTATCCCAAGTCTCCCGAAACCGACACTACTGCATTTGATGGTTTCCATTGCATGCTGTAACCCGTGTCTTTTAATCCTATGATATAATCTACCGCATCTGCACCTGCTATAGGCAAAGCGTTTGGCCTAAGCAATACCCCATTGCTGTCAATGTTTTCCAAATAAGCTTGCCGCAGACCTTTTTCTGCACTTGACGCTGCAAAATCATTATCTGTTTTTAGCAACACTGCATTTTTTGAAAAAGAAGTTTCATCATTATTTTTTTTAGAAGAATCACATGAACTGTATAAAAATACAAGCATCGTACAAACAAGCAAACAGATATTTTTAGCCATAAAACAAGGTAGTAAAAATCTAAAAATGTATAAATACAAAAAAGCGAAAGCATATAAATACTTTCGCTTTTAAATAAGTTGGATTATATATGGAGGTGATTTTTCTTATCCATCAGCTGATCTACCGTCTCTCTGTAATCTTCGTCAGGTACACAACAGTCTACAGGACATACAGCAGCACATTGCGGTTCTTCGTGAAAACCTTGGCACTCTGTACACTTATTAGGAACTATGTAATAGATGTCTGCTGCAACCGGTGCGTTTCGCTGGTCAGCATTCAACTGCGATCCATCCATTAATGTAAAAAAACCTTTAATGGTTGTACCATCAGCAATTGCCCATTCAACACCACCTTCGTAAATAGCATTGTTGGGGCATTCGGGTTCACATGCCCCGCAATTAATACATTCGTCAGTTATTTTGATTGCCATCGTTGTAAATTTGATGCAATTTAATACTAACCTTATGAACGTACAAGAAAGAATTAATTTAATGGTTAAAGCCGGAGAATATTTAAAGGCTAATACCGAAGAGTGGCAGGAAGTGAAACAACAGGCATTTTATAAAAATGGCTGGTTTACACCGGAATTTTCTCAGCATGCAGCATTACAGATTGCAAATAATTTTCTTACTGAGGAAGCGCTGGAAAAATGGGTTGCAAATTATCATGTTGATGATAATATTACCCCAAAGAATATAGGGATTGTGATGGCAGGAAATATACCAATGGTAGGCTTTCATGACATGCTTTCGGTTTTTATAAGTGGACATTACCAAACTGTAAAATTATCATCGAAAGATGATATTCTATTAATGCATTTGGTAAAATATTTATACACGCAGGAAAACGAAATACAAAATTATATTTCATTTGCAGATATGCTTAAAGGTTGCGATGCCTATATTGCCACGGGTGGTAACAGTGCTGCAAAATCTTTTTCAGATTACTTTGGCAAATACCCAAACATCATTAGAAAAAACAGAACTTCTGCTGCAATACTTACCGGCAATGAAACCGATGGAGAATTAAAATTACTTGCAGAAGATATTCATTTATACTTTGGGCTAGGTTGTAGAAACGTTACAAAATTGTATGTCCCCGAAGGATATAATTTTGAACGTTTATTAAAATCATTTTCAAAATTTCTATATTTTGGTGATCACCATAAGTATAGAAATAATTATGATTATAATCTCTCCATAATCCTGCTGAATAATATTTTTTACATGACCAATGAAGCTACTATTCTCACAGAAAATACAAACATGTTTACTCCCATTAGCCAGCTTTATTACGAGTATTACCCTGATGTAAAAAAGTTAACTGAATTTTTAAATAATCAGAATGATGTTCAGTGTATGGTAGGCAATAATTTTGTACCTTTTGGGCAGGCACAAAACCCTGATTTATTTACTTACGCAGATGGAGAGGATACAATGCAGTTTTTATTAACGCTTTGAGGCAGGGAGGTCTAATAATTTATTGTTAAATAGCCCTATAAATAAATAGCATTTTGTCAGTGTATCGTTACTTTGTTCAGCTGAGGCATATTTTTTAGTATTGATTACAAAACAATAAAATTAAATTGATATAAAATGAAATTTAAACAAATCGCATTTACTGTTTTCTTTAGCGCCATTACTACTTTAGCAGTAGTTTGGGGTTATAGCAAGTATGTAAAAGATTCCAACACTTTTGGCGGTCAAACTGCAGGTGTGGTACCAGCTAATTACGCAAAACAAACTGGACTCTTTGATGGTGGAAATGTACCCCCACCCCCGGGCGCTATTGACTTTACAGTTCCTGCACAGTCAGCAACACCTGCAGTTGTACATATTAAAACAAGAACAAATGCCAAACAAATTTCCAACAGCTTACCAAAAACACAACGTCAACAAAATCCGTTTAGCGATTTATTTGGAGACGATGATATGATGGAACAATTTTTCGGAAAAAGAAATAATGTAATACCTGAGCAGCGAGCATCTGGTTCCGGAGTTTTGATAAGTGAAGACGGATTTATTGTTACAAATAATCATGTGGTTGCATCTGCAGATGAGATTACAGTTACTTTAGCAAATAAAAAAACATACAAAGCGAAAGTTGTAGGTACAGACCCTGCTTACGATTTGGCGGTTATTAAAGTTGAAGCTGCAGGTTTACCCTATTTAATTTATGGCAATTCAGATGACGTCAAAATCGGTCAGTGGGTTTTGGCAATAGGTTATCCTTTAAACCTGGAAGCAACTGTGACTGCAGGTATTGTTAGTGCAAAAGCCAGAAGCCTTGGTCTAAACAAAGACAAAGCAGGAGCTGCAGGCATTGAATCATTTATACAGACAGATGCCGCAGTGAATATGGGAAATAGTGGTGGCGCATTAGTCAATACTGAAGGTAAAATAGTGGGTATCAATTCAGCCATTGCTTCTCCAACAGGATATTACTCAGGATACTCTTATGCAATACCCGTAAATATTGTAAAAAAAGTAGTTGATGATATTATAAAATTTGGAACCGTGCAACGTGCATATATCGGCATTGCTTATACTTCTCCAAGCGATTTAAGTGAGGAAGTAAAAAAACAACAGGGTATTCCGATCGATGCTTACGGTATTTATGTAACTGAAGTACCAACTGATGGTGGCGCTTATGCCGCGGGTGTACGTAAAGGAGATATGATTATAAAAGTAAATGGAAGTATGGTGAGCAGTGGCGCAGAAATGCAGGAGCAGGTTAGCCGTTATAAGCCAGGTGATAAAATTACTATTACTTATTTAAGAGATAACAAAGAATCAACTTCTAATGTTATCTTAAAAAATAAAGCAGGTAACTACGATGTAGTTAAAAGTGAAATTGCTACAGAAAAATTAGGTGCAGATCTTGTAACACTTGATCCAAAAAAGGCTAAGGAATATGGTGTACCAGGTGGTGTAATTGTAAAGAAAATTAAAGCTGAAGGTGCTATTGAAAAGCAAAGCAGAATGAAAGATGGCTTTATCATTTTAAAAATAAATAATAAATCTATCAGCAGTGTAGATGAATTAAGAAGTGCGGTAGGTAAGGAGAAAGATATTACCGTCAGCGGTTTTTATCCGGGTTATGATGGCTTGTATGAATATCCCTTTTTACTGGAAAATGAATAGATATTAAAAACACATTAAAAAAATCCCCTGTCGATTATTCTTCAGGGGATTTTTATTTACAATCAGTTTAATACTTTATACTTTTCTAAAATGCAAAAACCACCTGCTTCTTCTTCAAAAAAGAAACTGTTATTAAAGGTAATTTCCTGCCCTGAAAAAATATTTCTGTAATGCCCCGGCATAGTGTTAACAGTAATATTTTCCGCAGCCGCAATCTTGTTGAAATTGATAATACATACAACCACATCCTCACCACTTTTTATAACCATAGCAAATATGTTGCGGGAAATTAATAAGTCATCAATAAAAATATTTGCTGCTTTCAAATTTATAAATACTGGATTTCTTTTTCGCAATGCAAGTAAACATTTATAAAAATGATGCAGTTTTACATCGTTTGTCCATTCAATAACATCTTTTTCAAAAAAGTGTAATCTTTTATAATTGGGTAATTCCTGACCGCTGTACATAAGAGGAACAGACGCATAAATTATCGAAAAAACTGCCCATGCTTTTGCAAATACACCATACTTTTCATATTCAGAACCGTTCCATGAATTTTCATCATGGTTGCTTGTAAAAAATAAACGCAGATCTTTTTCATTAAAATCATTTTTATAATCTGATAATACTTTCACGCAATCAGCCAAGGTATTTTCTCCTTTTACAAACTGCTCGGTAATGTGCATCCATTTCCATGTATACGAAATATCAAATGCCTGATGGTAATTTATATCTTCTGTTTCTGCTAGCCATATCAGGTCTTTTTTAAAAGGAGATAACTGCAATCTTGCTTTCAACCAAAATGGAAGTGGTGTCAAGTGCGCAAGGTCAGCTCTAAAACCATCAATATTAAATTCTTTAACCCAATATTGCATGGCATCAATCATAGCTGTTTGTTCAGGCTCGCAGGAATGATCTATCTGCAAAACATCATCCCAATCATAAGCTGTTACAAAATTACCATCAGCATCTTTTACATAATATTCAGGATTGGTTTTCGTCCAAACATTATCCCACGAGGTATGGTTGGCCACCCAGTCAATAATTATTTTCATGCCAAGCGAATGAACTTTTATTACCAAATCTCTGAAGTCATCTTCTGTACCAAATTCAGGATTAATTCCTTTGTGATTTTGAATGGAATAGTAACTGCCAAGTAAACCTTTTCTTTTTACTATGCCAATCGGGTGAATTGGCATCATCCACAATATTTCAGCACCCATGTCTTTCAGCCTGGGTAAATGTTTTTCAAATGCTTTAAAAGTGCCTTCATCAGTATATTGCCGCACATTTACTTCGTATAAATTACTGTTCCTTAAAAATGTGGGTTGTGTAAATAAACTTGCTGCCATAAAATTTTATACTCAGTTTTTAGCATTTGCAAAAAAGGGTAATGTAAATTCAATTTATCATAAAACGTACCTTTGTAATCAATATTTTTTATGAAACAATTTACTATTCCTTTTACATATAGAAGCCCTCTAATTAGTGCAATAAAGAATACAAGAAGAGAGCAGGATAAAATGAAAAAAGACTTTACACCTACAATGTTGGATTTGGGAGATGTACAGATTTATTTGGCAAGGCATTTTGGATTTTGTTATGGTGTAGAAAATGCGATTGAAATTGCATTTAAAACAATAAATGAAAACCCCGGTAAGCGTATTTTTTTATTAAGCGAAATGATACATAACCCACAGGTGAATGCTGATTTGCAGCAGAGAGGTGTGGTATTTTTGCAGGATACTAAAGGTAACATGCTTATACCATTTGAAGAATTAACGGCAGATGATGTTGTAATCATTCCTGCATTCGGGACAACTTTATCAATTGAAGAAAAAATAAATGCAATAGGCATTTCAACAAAAAAATACAATACGACCTGCCCTTTTGTTGAAAAAGTATGGAACCGTGGAGACCAGATAGGCAAAAAAAATTATGCAGTTGTTGTACATGGCAAACCTACACACGAAGAAACCCGTGCAACATTTTCACACGCAGCTAAAGTAACGCCGACAGTAATTGTCAATGATATGACAGAAGCAATTAAGCTTAGTAAATATATAACCGGCGAAAAAAATCTTGAACTGTTTAAAGAAGAATTTGCAGGTCGCTTTTCAGATGAATTTAACCCTGAAAAAGATTTGCAGCGTATTGGTGTTATCAATCAAACTACAATGCTGGCAAGCGATACACAAGCAATTGCCGATTTTTTAAAAAATGTAATGATTGCAAAATACAGTCTTACGGAAGCAAATGTTGCTGAAAGATTTGCTGATACAAAAGATACACTTTGCTACGCTACAAACGATAACCAGTCATCCATTTATGGGCTGTTGGAACAGGAAGCAGATTTTGCCATTGTTGTTGGTGGTTACAACAGCAGCAACACCTCACACCTTGTAGAGCTGTGTGAAGAAAAACTGACAACTTATTTTATAAATGGAGCTGATAAAATAACTGACGACAATACCATTTTTCATTATGATCTTCATATTCAGACAGAAAAATCTGCTACCGACTTTTTGCCTTTAAACAGACCTGTGAAGATTTTAATAAGCAGTGGTGCAAGTTGCCCGGATGCAATGGTAGAAGCTGTAATAGAAAAAATTGCAGCTATGAAAAATTGCAGCAAAAGATTGGAAGAATTAAAGAATGAAATGCTTTTGACAAATTAAACAAGAGGTTGCTTTACTAGATTTATTGCAATTTTTAGCTGTTGTTCCATATCTAAATTAGTATTATCAAGAACAATAGCATCTTCAGCTTTTTTTAATGGGCTTACTTCTCTGTGCGAATCTATATAATCCCTCATTTCCAAGTTATGCTGAACATCTTCAAGCACAACATTTGGATTTTTCTCAAACATTTCTTTATACCGACGCTCAACCCTTGTAGCAATATCTGCAGTCATAAAAATCTTTAATTCTGCATCGGGAAAAACGGTTGTTCCAATATCTCTTCCATCCATAACGATGGCTTTGTTTGAACCCATTTTTTGTTGCTGGGCAACTGCAAAAGTGCGTACCGAAGCAGTAGCTGCAATATCACTAACCTTGTCTGCAATAATAAGATCTCTTATCAAATACTCCACATTTTCATCATTCAAAAATATTTCTGATTCACCTGATTTTAAATTAGACTCAAAATGCAGATGGATTTCATTTAAGGCATTCTTAACTTCCATATCATCAGTCCAGTCAATATGGTTTCTTAAAAAATAAAGGGTTATTGCTCTGTACATGGCACCGCTATCAATGTAGGTATAACCAAGTTCTTTTGCAAGCTGTTTGGCAACGGTACTTTTTCCGCAGGATGACCATCCGTCTATTGTTATAATTATCTTTTTTGCCATGTTGTAAAAGTGAAGGAATTTTAATGATTTGCAAAAATAATTTGAAAAGATTAAAAATCATTAAACTAAAAACCCCGTTCATAAAATGAACGGGGTTTTAAATAGATTTTAAGAATAATTAAGCTTCGCTCTTCTTCTCTTTTTTCCTAGGCTCTTCTTTATCCTTCTTCTTAAATATTACTTTTTGATTTTCTACATCCAACTCTGCTATTAACACATCGCCGCTTTTTATATTCATATTTAATATTTCTTCTGCTAAAGGATCTTCTAAATATTTTTGAATAGCTCTGTGGAGTGGTCGTGCACCAAACTGGCTGTCGTAGCCTTTATCAGCCACAAAAGCTTTTGCTTCGGGCGTAAGTTCCATACTAAAACCAAGGTTGTTTAAACGCTTCATTACACCCTTCATCAATATATCTATTATCTCAAAAATATCAGCTTTGCTAAGAGAATTAAATATTACTACATCATCAATCCTGTTTAAAAACTCCGGACTAAAAGTACGTTTTAGCGCTTTTTCAATTACAGCTTTATTATTTTCATCAGAATTTTCCATTCTGTTTGCTGTAGCAAAACCAACTCCTTCACCAAAATCTTTTAACTGGCGTGCACCAATATTAGAAGTCATTATGATCATGGTATTTTTAAAATCTACTTTTCTACCCAATCCATCAGTAAGCATTCCATCATCCAAAACCTGTAGTAAGATATTATAAATATCCGGATGGGCTTTTTCTATTTCATCAAGCAGAATCACACTGTAAGGCTTGCGACGTACACGTTCTGTAAGCTGACCACCTTCTTCGTAACCTACATATCCCGGAGGCGCTCCTATTAATCTACTTACTGTAAATTTTTCCATGTACTCACTCATGTCAATACGGATAAGTGCGTCCTCACTGTCAAACATCTGGCGGGCTAAAGTGCGGGCAAGTTCTGTTTTACCGACACCCGTTGGACCTAGAAATATAAATGTACCGATGGGCTTTTTAGGATCTTTTAAACCTACTCTATTGCGCTGTATAGCTTTAACTACTTTGCTGATGGCCTCTGCCTGTCCAACAACAGCTCCTTTTAAATCGTCACCCATGTGGCGAAGTTTATCAGTTTCTGCCTGCACCATGCGTTTTACAGGTATGCCCGTCATCATGTGAATTACTTCAGCGATATCCTCTTCTTCAATAGGAAACCGTTTGTTTTTACTTTCTTCTTCCCAATCGTTTTTTGCTTTTTCCAGTTCATCCTGAAGGCGTTTTTCGGTGTCTCTTAAAGACGCAGCCTCTTCAAACTTTTGGCTTTTAACGACTCTGTTTTTTTCCAGTTTTATGTCATCTATTTTTTTCTCCAGCTCTATAATATTTTCCGGAACGTTTATATTTTTTATATGTTTTCTAGCACCTACTTCGTCTAAAACATCAATTGCTTTATCAGGCAATAAACGATCTGTCATGTAACGATCACTCAACTTTACACAGGCTTCAATTGCTTCCTGGCTGTAGGTTACATTGTGGTAATCTTCATATTTACTTTTGATATTTGTTAAGATTTCTATGGCTTCATCAACACTTGGCTGTTCAACTAATACCTTTTGAAAACGACGGTCAAGTGCCCCATCTTTTTCAATGTGCTGGCGATATTCATCTAAAGTAGTTGCACCAATACACTGCAATTCACCACGTGCCAATGCCGGTTTAAAAATGTTGCTTGCATCCAGGCTTCCGCTTGCGCCACCTGCACCTACAATAGTATGTATCTCATCAATAAATAGAATTACATCTTTGTTTTTTTCAAGCTCATTCATAATGGCTTTCATGCGCTCTTCAAATTGACCTCTATATTTTGTACCCGCCACCAATGCTGCAAGGTCAAGACTTACAACTCTTTTGTCAAATAAAATTCTGCTTACTTTTCTTTGTACAATTCGCAAAGCCAAACCTTCAACAATAGCAGTTTTACCCACACCAGGCTCACCAATTAATATGGGATTATTTTTCTTTCTGCGGGAAAGAATTTGCGATACCCTTTCAATTTCATTTTCACGACCAACAATAGGATCAAGTGAACCGCTTTCTGCAAGACGAGTTATATCCCTTCCAAAATTATCAAGTACGGGTGTTTTTGTTTTTGGCAGATTAGCAGCACCGGGCTTTGCAGGTTTTTGAGCACCAAACTTTTTACTGTCTTCATCAAAATCATCTTCCTCATTAAATTCTGCTCGGGGCAAATCACTTGCTACAAAACCAAGCTCAGTTTTAAAAATATCATAATCTACATCAAACTGATTTAAGATTTGAGTAGCAATGTTTTCTTTATTTTTTAAAATAGACAACATTAAATGTTCGCTTTCAACGTTAACACTTTTAACGGCTTTTGCTTCTAAAACTGTTATGCGAATAACCTTTTCTGCCTGTTTTGTGAGCGGTAAAGAATTTATGTTTGCAATATTTTTACCGGTTTTGTCCTTAACAGCAAGCTCAATTTCCTTGCGCAATTCATAAACATCTACATGGAGTGTTTTAAGAATTTTTACGGCAGTATTCTCGCCATCTCTTATTAAACCTAAAACTAAATGTTCTGTTCCTATAAAATCATTTCCCAATCTTAAAGCTTCTTCTCTGCTGTAAGATATTATTTCTTTTACCTGTGTACTAAAGTTGTTGTCCATATTCTTATATTTTTACTGATACAATGTTAACGAAAAAATGAAGCGATAAAGTGCTAAAGAAATCAAAAATGTTGATATGTGTACAATATGATAATACTATTTACGGAAAGAAAACAAACACATATTTATAGATCGGTTTATTATATCTTAGATTATTAATCTCAGCACATGAAACTCAAAATAGATACCAAAGAAAATTTTACTGTTCTAACACCAGAAGAGTCATTTATTTCTGCTAATATGACAGAAGACATTGAAATTATATGTGGAAATGCCAGTTATAAAATTCCTCATATCGTAGTTAACATGAAAATGGTAGAAATAATTAATGAACAAGCGGCTGAAAAGTTTTCCCAAATACAAAAACAGTTTTATGAACAAAATAAGTCTATGGTAATTTGTGAACTTCAAAAAGAGGTTAAAAAAGTTTTTGTAAAACTTGAATTAATTGATTTTATGAACATAACTCGAACTGAGAGTGAAGCATGGGATATTTTACAAATGGAAGAAATAGAAAGAGAATTGCTTAATGATTTTTATGCAGAAGATAAATGAAGCAAAAAGCAGCTTTTTATACTTAATAAAAGTCCTTATATAAATATTTAAACCCTATAGTTTGCTGGCACTTACAATTCTTGGAAACAACTCTGCTATCCCTGCCCATGGCAGAAACCCTACTGCACAGGTTTTACAGACTAATGATGAAAATTATTTAATAGACTGTGGAGAAGGGACCCAAAACCAGCTTACCAAATACAAAATTAAACGTAGCAAAATAAACAAAATATTCATTTCTCACTTACACGGAGATCACTATTTTGGTTTGATAGGTTTGCTTACCAGTATGGGCTTACTTGGGCGTACAAACGATTTGCATGTGTATGCACCTGCTTTACTTCAACCCATTATACAACTACACCTCGATGCAGCAAACACCACTTTGCCGTACCAGCTTTATTTTCATATTTTAGAGAAAGAAGGTGAAATTGCCAATGATAAAAAGATAACCGTTTCAGCTTTTAAAGTATACCACCGGATAGATTGTTTTGGCTTTTTATTTAAGGAAAAGAAAAATCCAAGAAGCATAAATCCTGAAAAAGTGAAGATGTATGAAATACCTGAAGCTTTTTATAGTGAGCTTCAAAAAGGAAGCGATTACATTACAAAGAAAGGGACCATTGTGGCAAATGAAGCTGTTACTGAACCTGCAACAGCTGCCCGTATGTATGCTTATTGTGCTGATACTATTTACGATGAAAGCATTGCTGAAAAAATTAAAGGTGCAGATCTTGTTTACCACGAAACAACCTATTTAAAAGACCTGGAAGAGCGAGCTGCTGCACGGTTTCACTGTACTACAATTCAGGCAGGAAATATTGCAAAACTTGCAGGTGCAAAGAAATTATTAATAGGCCATTTTTCATCAAAATACGAAGTGCTTGATGAATTTTTGGTAGAAACCAAAGAAGTGTTTGAAAATACAGAATTAGCCCACGAAGGAGCCTGTTTTAAAATTTAATTCATGTTTTCAATAATGTAATTATTTCCTTCTGCCGTTAACCATTTATAAGCTTCTATAAAAATATTAAAAGGCAGAAGATTTGAATAGTTATCGTATTTGTAAAGCACGGCTGGTGAAGCTAAGGCTATGTTTGAAGCCAAAGAATCTGTAAACACATCATCATAATTTTGATGATTTACATAAATAAATAATTTTCCTTTTAAGTTTTTGAAAGCCTCCAAATTCAAAAGGGTGAATTTAGAAAAATCCACATCATCATTAAAAAACAAGGCAGTTTTACTTATTTTAAAGGAATTTATTGTGGCACCGAAAAGAGCCACTAATGCGAAGTCATTTATACCCGAAACAATAACATTATTATTCTTTAACTGCTGGTATTTTTTCTGTATGTCGGGCAGAATTAATTTAATAAAAGCATCCGAATAAAGTTTTATTTTTTTGTCCGAAACGGAGTCATAATTAATAAAACTGATTTTTATAACCGGACAATTTAAAAAAGAACTGTTTGTAAAAGTCTGAAATAAACTATCAGTAACAGAATTATAGACTGTATCAACATTTTTTAAAAAATAAATAATGCTGGCACTTTTACTTTTCTGCAGCCCATAAATTTCTATTACTGCACTAACGGTCGATGTTTCATTAACCCAGATATATTTTAGTGAGCTGTCACCATTTTGTGCAACTACTTTTAAAGTACTTGCAATGATTAATATGGCACATAAATAAAATTTCACGAAACCTTATTATCTGTCAAATATTTTTTTACCCGTCCATGAAGTTCATCACTTAGCGGCACACCAGGTAAACGGAGGATATTTTTAATCAACTTCATTTCAAATAAAAATGCTTTAACACCTGCAGGATTATTCTCTGCAAACAATAGTTTATAAACTTCAAGCAACTGATTGTTTAAATTCACTGCTTCAGTAAAATTATTATTTAAGCCATGATTTACCATTTGAGAAAACAACTTTGGAAAAGCATTTGCGGCTACACTTATTACACCGTCTATACCACAGGCCATTTCAGGCAAAACCAAATCATCATCGCCACTTATTACAGCAAATTTTTCAGGTCTGCCTTTTAAAATTTCCATCACCTGCTGTATATCATTACTTGCTTCTTTAATCCCTGCAATATTTTTAATTTGTGCAAGTCTCAATGTTGTTGAAGCACTCATATTTCTACCCGTACGCCCTGGAACATTGTATAAAATAACAGGTTTGGGAGATGCAGCTGCCAGGGCTTTATAATGCTCGTAAATACCTTCCTGCGATGGCTTGCTATAGTAGGGACTTGCACTCAAAACAGCAACAGCTCCATCAAGTGGATATGCCTGTAAATCCTTTACTACGGCGGCTGTATTGTTACCACCCATACCTATAACCATTGGTACACGCCCCGCTATATGTTTTTCAGTAAAATGTATAATGTCTATTTTTTCTTCAGATGAAAGAACCGGGGTTTCGCCCGTTGTTCCTAAAGTGACAATATAGTTTACCCCATTATTAATGTTATAATCGAGTACATTACCCAATGCTTTAAAATCTACTGAAAGATCTCCCGCAAAAGGTGTAATTATTGCAACGCCTGTTCCTCTTAAAATTTTACGAAAACTCATTATCAATTTTTTACGAAGATAGGAAATACAAATTCTAGTATAAATACCAGGTTAAAAAGATATTCCTGCAGTAAGAGAATACACATTTGTAAATCTTTTCTCTTTTATACCATGCATATAATAATCTATATAAACATTTGGCGATAAAGAAAATTTACCAACGATATAGGTTACATCAAGAGATAATGCAAGAGACTGTAGATTAAATGCATCATTTAATTTTTGGGTCCGTGATTTAAATTTCCTGCTCCTTTTAATTAAAGCATTGTAATTTTTATTGGTATGAATTACAGCAAATTTTTCACTACCTGCAATTATTAGTAATTGTGGCTTCAAAGAAAGGTTTCCGTCAGCATGAAGAAAATTTTCAAATTCAAAACTATGTTCTAAACCAAAAGAAATTGAAAAGTTCTTAATATTATTATTTGTACTGTCTTTTACAATTCTATTATTTAAATTCTTGATTGTATCAATATTTATTTCTTTAAACTTACCTGTTGTATAACCAAGTGAAAATGATGGCTGCAAAAACGGTTTTATGTATTTGATGGTGGTATAAAAATCATTTTGATAAGTAGCGTTTGAGTTATATGATTTGTAATCTGCAAAATATCGGGTGTAAGACAGGCTTAAATCAATATTCTTAGCGGATAAATTATAACCCGGCGTTACAGCCATCTGGTAAACTTTTAATTCACCTTTATTACTGGCTATGTACGGCATTACCGAAAGATTAAAACCGCTTTTATGCTGGTAATTTAGAGCACTAGTATAAAACAATTTATTTACCTGAGACTGAAAAGAGTTTACAGCATTATTTTTTACACTGAAAAGTTTGTTACCAATACCCATCGTGAAATTAAAATGATTTGAAGATTTTTGATTTTTTAGAATATTAAAGAGTTCTTCATCTAATTCATTACTAATTTGAGTAGAGTCACTGTGGTTTAACTGTGCAAATGTTGTAAATGCAAATAAAATAAAAAAACCGGTTGTTAGTAAAGATTTTGGCATATTATAAACGAGGGCATTTAAAGATATAAAACTAAAAAAAGTTTAATGAATACATTAAACTTTTTTGGAATTTTTTAAAAATAATAAGCTAACTGTTTAAAATTTTCGAAGAATTTAAGTAGCTGCTGTTTTCACTGAATATAAACAGACATGAACCATTTTTAATTTTATCGATAATTGGTTTATTTAATTTTTGCGGAACTGCAGGGCATCCCCAGCTTCTGCCGATATATCCACGATCGTGAATTATATTTTCATTTACATAAGCAGCGCCATGCATTACAATAGCTCTTTCTTCGGCCTTATCATTAATTCCGTTTTCCATTCCTTCCAAATGCATGGAATACCCATTTTTACCGATGTAGGTAGAAGATGTTGTGTAAAACCCCAAACTGCTCTGGTAACTTTCGGGAATATTTGAAAACTGTGTTGCCATTGCAGTGCCGCTTTTTTGTCCATGTGCAACGTATGTATTAAAGAGAACTTTAAAATTCTTTAAATCAATAACAAAAAGTCGTTTTTGTGATGAAGGCCTGGAAAAATCTACAATAGATAAAATATTGTCATTACCAATTTTACCTTTTAATTTTAAAAATTGATAACCCTTAAATGCATAATCAAATGCCTGCTCAGAAAGCCCTGAAATATTTAATTTTAAACTGTCATACATTTTTGCTGAAGAAAATAATTTGCCAGACGGTAATGCAATGGGTTTAATAATATTTTTTACTTTGAAGGAAGAGAATTTTGTATTAGAAAATGCAAATGGAAGATGTAACATGAAAGCAACGATGCCAAAAAAGGCTAAATACAGTTTGTTTACTTTTATTAATTTCATATACGATATTAATTATAATATAAAAACGTTTTTCAAGTAGAAGTATTGCCTTATAAACTATAATTTAAAATATTAGATTTTTTAATGAGGGCAAAAATAAGGTTACAAATGTTTAAGCATTGTTAATGGTTGTTAATAGAATTACAAGTTTGTAAGTCTAAATTGATAAAAATACTACAGTAATTAATTTTTTATTAATTAAAATATTCTTAATAAAATTATGGTTGTTCAATGAAGGGAAATACTAAAAATGCATTGATTATTTTTGCTCGAAAACCTGAGCTGGGTAAAGTAAAAACAAGGTTGGCAGCCACTATAGGTAATAATAAAGCTTTGGATATTTACACCAAACTGTTAATGCATACCCGTGCAGTAGTAAAGGAAACTGATGCAGAAACTTTTATATTTTTAACCGAACCTACACTAGATAATTTTTGGGATACATTCTCCTGCGAGTTGCAAATTGGTGACACTTTAGGAGACAAGATGCAACATGCTTTTAAATTGATATTTGAAAAGAACTTTCAAAAATGTATTATTATTGGTAGCGATTGCCCAGAACTTTCAGTAGAAATAGTGAATACAGCTTTTATCGAGTTAGAAAAATATGATGCAGTAATTGGTGAAGCACAAGACGGCGGATATTATTTATTGGGCACAAAACATTTAACCCCTGCCCTTTTTAAGAATAAAGAATGGAGTACGGCAAATGTATTCAGTCAGACAATACTTGATTTTGAAAATGAAAAACTGTCTTACAGCACACTTCCGGTTTTAAATGATCTTGATGAAGAAAAAGATATTCCACCCGAGTGGCTTTAAACTATTATTTTACTTTGCTAAGAGATAAAAGATTTATCATCCAATCCGGCAAAGGTTTTTGGCTGTTTCTTTTCTTAAGATTTAAATACAGACCAAGTTTTTTTAAAAGGGGAATTTGATGTGTTTCTACCAGTTCTATCAGGGTGCCATCAGGATCTTCAGCATAACAAAATCTGCCTGAAGTATTGTCCATTGCAAAAGATTCATGGCTGTCAACAGTAAATTTAATTCCCAATGAATCTGCGTGTTTTTTCAACCCATCCATATTTATCACATCAAAACACAAATGTATAAAACCACAATCTCCCCAAAATCTATCTTTAAATATTTTTACAGCATTACCATCCAATCGCTGCACAAGTTCAATTTCTACAGCACCTAAAAGTTTACTAAAAGCGCCACATCCTTTTACTTTTTTTTTGAGTAAAACTCTTCTGCAATATATTTTGACGCCCTCATAATTGTCATCATAATTTCCCGTTACATCAAAGATAATTTCATGAATACCTATAAAATTTCGATAAAAGGAAAGTGCATTTTCGATATTTGAAACGCCAATAACAGCACCTGCTACCCCACCCGTTTTACTGTCAGCATTTTTAAACCATTCATCTCCCTGCACTAAATTAAAACTGTTACCTATGTAATCCTTTACCCAAAAATGAGATACTTTTTCAGGACTAGTTTGAATAAATGAAATTGAAAGATTTTTTTGAGAAGATAAAAAGTTATGTGCTTCTGTAATGTTGGGGCATTTTATTTTTGCCGCAAATATTCCAATATCTCCATATTTAATTGTTGCTTCACTTTTTTTGGGTTCTCTATTGTTATACTTCCATATTTCAAAACCACCGCCACCTGCCAGGTTCATAGTTAACACAGCTTGTCGGTTATAAACTTTGTTGCCGGTATATTGGGTCATCAAATGTGCATCGGAAGTATCATCAAAAATCAATACATCCAAACCAAAAATATCTTTATAAAAAAGGTAACTTTCTCTGAGTTTTTCTACACCAATTCCAATCTGTTGAATTCCTGTTATGTAGTCGTGCATAATAAAAACCTAGTTACGAAAAAAATAGCTTATCTATTTTTAATTAATCATTCCTTTTTTGTTTGCTATCCTGTAGAACAACGATGGTACAATTAATTTTATCACCCATAGCCAATATTCACCTCGTGCAATAATAATATGTTTTTTATTATTTTCTACAGCCTTTAAAATTTTTTTTACACATTTTTGTACAGGGATTCCATTTAATTGGCCCACATCATTTTGTAGGTGAGGCGAACCATCTTTTGTAAGAGCTGACGCTGAAATAGCTGTATTGATTCTGCCTGGGCTTACAATTGTGTAGCGTAACCCACTAACAGCATCTTCTGTTTGCAAGGTTTCAAAATAACCCTGCAATGCGTGTTTGGAGGCTGCATAGCCACTTCTGTAAGGGTAACCCATTAATCCTGCAATGCTGCTAATTGCAACAATATGTCCGCTACCCTGTTCTTTAAAAAAAGGAAAAAGTCTTTGCGTGATTACAACTGCGGCAAAGAAATTAATATCCATTAATTTCCTGTAAACTTTTGTTTCTGTTTCAAAACCTAAAGACCGCTGCGTTAACCCTGCATTTAAAAAAACAACGTCAATGCAATTAAATTGTTTAATTGCTTTATCAACAGAATCTTCTGCTTCATATTCATTGGAAAGATCTGCAATAACAATGTTACAAAAGTCAGTATGCTCTAAACATTTTTGCTGCACTTTTATAAGCGCTTCTTTGCTTCGTGCAGTAAGTATAAGTTTTGCTTTTTGTACAGCTAACTGCATTGCAAGCTCTGCCCCAATCCCTGATGATGCACCCGTTATCCAAATAACTTTATTTTTAAAATGCATTTTTTCGATAGTTAAGCATGCGTTTGTAGGTGTCCAGCATTTCCTGCTGCGACTTACCATTTTTGTACATCTGCACAATTTTAAAGTTTGCTTTCTGCACTTTTATCCAGCTGTTTCCGTCATACTTTCTTGCAGAAAATATCGTTGCCTTGTTAAAAAGTTTAAACTTTCCCTGCTTTCTTATTCGGGCAAGAAAATCATAATCTTCCATTATCAGCATTTCATTTTTGTAAGGGCCCGCTTTTTCAAACAAAGCTCTTGTTACAAAAATTGTCTGGTCTCCTCCTCTGCAAAAAAGAAAATTTAATCGGGTAAAAAATGCATTTATTTTGAGCAAAAAATTATTACTATCAAACTTCGAGCGGTAACAACCGCAATTGTAACCTTTACTAATAGCATTTTCAATATCTGAGAAAAAAGTGAGTGGTGGTCTGCTGTCTGCATGAATAAAATAAAGTACATCGCCGGTAGCATAGTTAACAGCATGGTTCATTTGGCCTGCTCTGCCTTTTACATTTGAAAGGGTTACTACGACTCCGTTTTTTTTAGCAACCTCAATTGTGTTGTCTGTGCTGGCACCGTCAGTAACTATGATCTCAATATTTTCTTTTTGTTTTATACTAAATAGATGAGAAATAGTTTTTTCAATATTTTCTTCCTCATTAAACGTTGGTATGATGATGCTTATCTTCATAAATTGGAAAACCAAATATCTTGATTTTATATTTTGCCTTTCATAAAATTTTAAGCAAATGGATATTATAATGTCAGGGTATTAAAAAACCTCCGTTTTAATTGGAGATCTATAAACTATTAAAAAAATTAATCAAAAGAACCAGTATTTAAAAACACTTTTGTCATTGCAAAGAAATGATTTTGAAAAATATGTAATGCAATAGGTTCTTCAAAATGCCTTTGTTCATCTCTGTACCAAATTTCCATTCTGCTAAAATCTCCTTCTTTGGGTATCAACATACGAAATGCACCTTTCATATATTTTATGGTTCCATCTTCTTTAACTTCTTTGTGAAATTTAAAGTTCATCAGTTCTTTCTCGTTTAATTCAATCGGCGAGAGCTGTTCTGTTTCAAACCAAAAACCCTGTACACCTGTATTTACGCATACCTGCTTATCACTATTGTTAAGGTCTTCAATTTCTCCTCTTCTAATATCACCATCAGCATTAGCCATTACATATCCACCTTTTTTAAGTTCACTGTATTTTATCATAATTAAGTTGATTTTACAAAAACAAATTAAGGAAAAAATAATTAGTGCCAAATATTTTATGCTGTATCCATTTTTTACAACAATGGCATTCAGAATATTATATGAATTTGTATACACACGTTGATTTTAAAAAACGAAACCTACCTTCCGTAAACAAGCTAATGCACAAAGCAGGCACATGCACTCTCTGTAGGTATGAGGTTTAAATTAGTGACTTAACATTCCAAATGAAATTTAATAATTTGTAGAAAAATAAAAAAAAAGTATATTAAAAGCTATATGATAGATATAATCGGAGACATCCATGGACATGCAAACAAGCTGGAACTACTGCTTCAAAAATTAGGTTATGAATTGAAAGATGGTGCATTTGCTCATGCTACCCGTAAAGTTGTATTTGTAGGTGACTATATAGACCGAGGCCCTAAAATAAGAGAAACATTAAAAATTGTGAATGCAATGGTTGACATTAAAAACGCCATTGCATTAATGGGAAATCATGAATACAATGCATTATGTTATCATTTTCAGGAAACTGAAGGTGGCCATTTACGAAAGCACCTCATTAAAAATATTATTCAGCATTATGAAACACTAAAACAGTTTCAGAATAAACAGAATGAATATGAGGAATATGTAGACTGGTTTAAAACATTGCCACTGTTTTACGAAATAGAAACTTTCAGGGCTGTTCATGCCTGTTAGGACAATAACAATATTGAATACCTGAAGACAAAACTTGTGGACGGAAAACTGACAGACGAATTAATTTTTCAATCAGCAAAAAAAGGAACCCATTTAAACAAAGCCATTAAAGAAACTTTAAAAGGAAGAGAAATGAAAATGTCCGAGGGGTTATTCTTTACAGATAAAGATGGAACAATTAGAACTAAAATAAGAATAAAATAGTGGGAAAATCCTGCTGAAGCGACTTATAAAACCATCAGCATTGAACTACTTGAAAACTTCCCTAATTTACCGGTCGAAATCTTAACCCTAAAATCATCTGATTATTATTTGCCTGATGACAAGAAAGTAATCTTTAGGCATTACTGGCTAAAGGGTGAACCATCATTATATAAACAAAAAATTTGTTGCCTTGATTATAGCGTAGCAAAAAATGGAAAATTAGTTGCCTATAGATTGGACAATGAAAAGGTTTTTAAAAGATAACAAATTTGTATTTGTTTAATTAAATTTTTAAAATGATTTATTATATAAAAATTTACTTATGGTTGACATAATAATTTTAAGGCATTATAATTAGAATAAAGTTTTAGTTAAGGTTTTAAGTTTCACTCTATAGTAATATATCTTCAAAACAAACTGTGACTTTTTTTATGAAAAGAAAAATATAAATAAAAACTGTGATTTTTTTCCATTCTTGTACACTAATAATATAACGAACACAAAAAGATAAAAACCTTAGTGGATAAGAAAGAACAATTTATTGCTGCCATAAAAGTAAATGAAGGTTTTATTTATAAAATAGCAGCCGTTTATACAAATAATAAAGATGATAAAAATGATTTAGTACAAGAAATTATTTACCAGCTTTGGAAATCGTTTGAGAGTTTTAATCAGCAATCAAGTTTAAATACATGGATGTACAAAGTGTCGTTAAACGTGGCTATTTTTCAATTGAAGGTTTCTAAAAAAAGTATTTCCACTATTCCCATTGATGAGCAGGTTACAAATCACCACTACAAAGACGATATCGATAATGAAGAAAGGTGGAAAATATTGAGGGAACAAATTAAAACCTTAAACCTGCTTGACAAAGGAATTGTGTTGCTGTACTTAGATAATAAAAGCTACGAAGAAATTGCAGTTATTGTGGGGATTACAAAAACAAATGTGGCCACCAAACTCTCCAGAATAAAAGAAAAACTAAAAACTCAAATTCATAAAAACTTGTAACAATGGAACTAGACGATTTAAAAACCACTTGGCAAAATGAAAACAATTCTGCATTACAAAATAATTTTACTACTTTAATAATTAATAAAATGACACAGGAAAAATACCATTCAAAAATTAAAAAAATAACCTTTCCGGAAATTATTGGCAGCATCATTTGTGTAATTGCTGCAGGATTTATTGCGCTAAATTTTAATAAACTTGATACGATTATTTTACAGGCCGTAGGTGTAGCTTCCATTATAATTTTATTAATAATTTCTACTCTTGGTATATTAAGTTTACAACAGTTAAATATCAAAAAAGATTTAACTAAACCCTATGCAGAAACGGTTAAAATATTTACAACAAAAAAACTGGCGTTTTATAAACTGCAAAAAATAAATATCATCTTATGCTATTTACTTTTGGTAACCATTATAATTTTATTGCCCAAATTATTTGGTAACAAAGACATTACAGAATACAAATATTTTTGGTTGTACGCTTTTAGTACAGGCTATATTTTTCTGTTATTGCTTTCCAAATTCGTATCGAGGTTTTATAAAAAAACATTGCAGCATACAGAAGAATTATTGAAGGAATTGCCCCACTAAGTTGAACCGAAAAAATCCTAAGAACTTAAAGAAAAAAAATTATCTAATTTATACAAATAAAAAGTTAGAGTAACTTTATAGAAATTAATTGTAAAAGACTTTGATGATTTAAGCTATTTATAAAAAAATGACAACTATTAAAATTGCTCTGGACTGGACACCGAACATTAATCATATTGGCATTTTCGTAGCCAAAGAAATGGGATTTTATCGAGAGGAGAGAATTGATATTCAGGTACTAAATCCCGCTGATGACAATTACAGGTTAACTCCCGGAAAAAAACTGGAAATGTGCTTAGCAGATTTTGCTATTGCTCCATTTGAAACCGTTATTAGCCTAAACAATAAGATAAATACTGTAAACGCTATTGCCGTTTTTGCCATTTTAAAAGAGGACATCAGCAGCATTGC
>JANXTG010000228.1 GCA_025352525.1 Ferruginibacter sp. | reverse complement strand
ATGAATACAATACAACCATATTTACGACTCAGCGGTTTAGAGCCACTCGTTGTTCGCCCCGAAACAAATTTTATAAACGTTGGTGAGCGCACAAATGTAACCGGCAGCAAAAAATTTGCACGGCTCATAAAAGATGGGCTTTACGAAGAAGCCTTATCCGTTGCACGCCAACAGGTAGAAGGCGGCGCACAAATAATTGACATTAATATGGATGATGCCATGTTGGAAGGCGTGCAGGCAATGACCACATTTTTAAATTTGGTACAGGCGGAGCCGGATATTGCCAGGATTCCCATCATGATAGATTCTTCTAAATTTGAAATTATAGAAGCAGGGCTTAAGTGTGTACAGGGCAAATGTATTGTTAACTCTATTTCAATGAAAGAAGGCGAAGCAAAATTTATAGAGCAGGCACATATTTGCCGGGCTTATGGAGCTTCCGTAATTGTAATGGCTTTTGATGAAAAAGGACAGGCAGATACCAAAGAACGCAAAGTTGAAATTTGCCACAGAGCATATAAAATATTAACCGAGCAGGTTGGTTTTGATGCACAAGAAATAATTTTTGATCCAAATATTTTTGCCGTTGCAACCGGTATAGAAGAACACAATAATTATGCAGTTGATTTTATAGAAGGAACCCGAGAAATAAAAAGATTAATGCCTTTGACTAAAGTTAGTGGTGGTGTAAGCAATGTCTCCTTTTCCTTTAGAGGGAACGATCATGTACGGGAAGCAATTCACAGCGTATTTTTATTTCATGCAATACAAGCGGGTATGGATATGGGGATTGTAAATGCCGGGCAATTGGTTATTTACGATGATATTGAACCAACATTAAAAAAGCTTTGCGAAAATGTATTGCTCAACAAAACCAACGATAACAACGAAGCAACAGAAGCATTAATAAATTTTGCCGAAACGGTAAAAGCCAAAGGCAAAGAAATTATAAAAGATGAAAAGTGGCGGGATGAAAGTGTACAGAAAAGATTGGCGCACTCCCTCGTGAATGGTATTACCGATTACATAGATGCTGATACCGAAGAAGCGAGGCTTGCTTATGCCCGTCCACTTGAAGTAATTGAAGGACCGTTAATGGATGGTATGAATATAGTTGGGGATTTATTTGGTGCAGGAAAAATGTTTTTACCACAGGTGGTAAAAAGTGCAAGGGTAATGAAAAAAGCAGTGGCTGTTCTTACACCATTTATTGAACAGGAAAAAGAAGATAGAAAAAATGCACATTTAGCTGCAGGTACTATTAATGAAGAAACTAGTGGGGCTGCTAAAATTTTACTCGCCACCGTAAAAGGTGATGTGCATGATATCGGTAAAAATATTGTAGGCGTAGTACTTGGTTGTAATGGTTATGATATTATTGATTTAGGGGTAATGGTTTCTGCCGATAAAATTTTGCAGGAAGCAAAAAAACACAATGTTGATATTATTGGATTGAGTGGATTGATAACGCCTTCGCTTGATGAAATGGTACATATCGGAAAGGAGATGACCAGATTAAAAATGGATATCCCACTGTTGATTGGTGGCGCAACTACCAGTCGCATGCATACTGCTGTAAAAATTGCACCTGAGTACCAACAAGGCGTAGTGCATGTTTTAGATGCCAGCAGAAGCGTAACAGTGGCAAGCAGTTTACTAAATAAAGATACAAAAACTGCCTTCTTACAAAATATAAAAACAGAATACGAAACCCTTAAAACAGATTTTGCAAATAGAAGAACAGTCAAACAATTTCAAAAATATGATGTTGCAAAAAACAACGGTGCAAAAATAGAATGGGCAAATTACAAACCTACGCAACCAACATTTACGGGGACTAAAGTTTTTAATACTTATGATTTGGGAGAGGTTGCAGCATACATAGATTGGCAACCGTTTTTTATTGCATGGGAATTACACGGTAAGTTTCCACAAATATTAACGGATGAGGTTGTTGGTAAACAGGCAACAGAATTATACAAGGATGCAAAGGTTTTACTTAAACAAATTATTGACGAGAAATGGTTAAATGCAAAAGGGGTAATTGGCTTTTGGGAAGCATTCAAATCCGCCACCGATACAGTTACTATTAATAAAGACATCAATCTTGAATTTCTAAGGCAACAAATAAAAAAAGCAGAAGGCCAACCTAATTTATCGCTGGCAGATTTTATAAACCCAGCAAGCAAATCTGATTTTATGGGTGCCTTCTCCGTAACAATAGAAGGGATTGAACCTCACATTAAAAAATTTGAGGAAGCACAGGATGATTATAGTAAAATAATGTTACAGGCACTTGCAGATCGTTTTGCTGAAGCTTTTGCAGAACTCTTACATAAAAAAACCAGAACAGAATATTGGGGTTATGAAAAAGATGAACAACTTACCAACGAACAATTAATAAAAGAAGAATATAGCGGCATTAGGCCTGCTCCAGGTTATCCGGCCTGCCCTGACCATACAGAAAAATACAAATTATTTGAATTGCTTGGCGGAGAAGAAGCTACAGGTATTTTTTTAACTGAATCACTTGCAATGTTTCCTGCTTCATCAGTATGCGGTTGGTATTTTGCACATCCTGAAAGTAAATATTTTGGTGTGGGCAAAATAGAAAAAGACCAGTTTGAAGATTATACAGCCCGAAAAAAAATGAGTGCCGTCGAAATGGAAAGATGGCTCAGACCAATACTGGAATAAATATTTTATAGTCATTACATTTACAAAAAACGACCATGCGCATCATTTCTTACAATGTAAACGGCATTCGTGCAGCCATAAAAAAAGGATTTATTGACTGGCTCAAAACTGATCCTGCAGATGTTATTTGCCTGCAGGAAACCAAAGCAGCCTTTACTGATATTGATGTTAAGTTATTGGAAGATCTGGGGTTTCATCATCATTGGTTTAGTGCGCAAAAAAAAGGATACAGCAGCGTAGCGGTTTTTACTAAAATAAAACCCGATGCTGTATTTATTGGTACAGGTCATGAAATGAGTGACTTTGAAGGTCGTGTCATACAATTACAGTTTGGAGATGTAAGATTGATAAATGCTTATTTTCCATCAGGCACATCAGGAGATGAAAGACAGGCCTATAAATACGTTTGGCTAAATGAAATGCATGAATATCTGGAAGAGTTAAAAAAGACAAATCCAAAAATAATTCTTTGTGGAGATTACAATATTGCACATACTGAAATAGATATTCATGATCCAAAAGGCAATAAAAAATCTTCGGGTTTTTTACCCGAGGAAAGAATATGGATGGATAAATTTTTGGGCAACGGATGGATAGATTCTTTTAGGGTGTATAATAAAGAACCTCATCATTACAGTTGGTGGAGCCAGCGTTTTCCAACTGTAAGATTAAATAATAAAGGTTGGCGTATAGATTATATTACAGTCACTACTCCACTTGCAAAGCAATTATTAAATGCCACTATTTATCCCGATGTGAAGCACAGCGATCATTGTCCGGTTTACATTGAAATAAAAATTTAACATGATAATTTATAATATAACTACTAAAGTTCACAACAGCATTGCTGCAGATTGGATGCAATGGTTAAAAAATATACATGCAAAAGAAGTAATGGAGAGTGATTGTTTTACAGAATACAAAATTGTAAAACTGCTGGAAATTGATGAAACAGATGGACCTACTTTTGCAGTTCAATTTTTTGCGGAAAGCAAAGGATTGTATAATCGTTATATAGAAAAATTTGCCGGAGAAATGCGCAAACGTTCATTTGAAAAATGGGGAGATAAATTTATATCAATTCGGACTGTTATGCAGATTGTGGACTAAATGTGCAAAAGCAAAAAAGCAGTTTGATGAAGTAAATGTTAGCCACTAAACGCTTACCATCATTGACTTTTAAGGCGTTTACCATACTGTAAACCAACGCAGTACTACATTACAGCAATAATAATAAAAATTTGATATTTTATCATTACCTAAAATAATGGCTGTAATACACACGTACAGCGCATTGCAGCTCTTTTAATTACTGCAAAAGAATTCTAAAAAAAAGTTGTTACAATTAAAAACCCTATATATTTGTCTTACTATAAATCTTCAAAAAACTCATTATGAACAAAGCAGAATTAATTGCAAAAATTGCAGAAGACGCAGGTATCACTAAAACGCAGGCTAACTTAACTGTTGATGCTTTTGTGGATGCTGTTACAAAAACTTTAAAGAAAGGCGACAAAGTTACTCTTGTAGGATTTGGTACTTTTTCTGTCTCTAAAAGAGCTGCTCGTAACGGTCGTAACCCACAAACAGGTGCGGTTATTAAAATCAAAGCTAAAAAAGTTGCTAAGTTTAAAGCAGGTAAAGAATTATCTTCAAAAATCTAAGTTCAAGAAAACATTTTAAAAGCAAGATGCAGCAGTGTCTTGCTTTTTTTATAACTTTAATAAATAATAAAAATACAAATTATGGGACGAGGTGATATTAAAACAAAAAAAGGAAAAACCAAAGCAGGATCTTTTGGAAAATCCAGACCTGCAAAAGTTGCAACAAAAGCGGCAGCCCCTAAAGCAGCAACAAAAGTAGAAGTAGCAAAAGTTGTTGAAGAAAAAAAACCAGCTATAAAAAAAGCGAAATAATTTAAAAAAGCGAATGTTATCATTCGCTTTTTTATTACCTGTTATTTTACGGGGCTAATCGCCTTTTAATCCATTCATTTTCATTTTTTACATATTCAATTCTGTCGTGTAATCTGCTGGACCGACCCTGCCAAAATTCAAACAAAACAGGTTCAACAATATATCCACCCCAAAAAGAGGGTCTTACTATTTCTTTTCCTTCAAACCTTTTTTTATTTGCATTTACATTCTCTTCTAATATTTCTCTTGATGAAATAATTTTACTTTGGGGCGAAGACCATGCTCCGATTCTACTTTCTGCAGGGCGACTGTTAAAATAAATATCACTTATTTTTTCCGACGCTTTTTTTACAGTCCCTTCTATCCTTATCTGCCGTTCCAGTTCCTTCCAAAAAAATACAATTGCTACATTATTATTACTTGCAATTTCTTGCGCTTTATCGCTTTCGTAATTTGTGTAAAACTCATATCCTTCCTCGCTCATACCTTTCAGCAAAACAATTCGTGCAGATGGTTTCCCGGCTGCATTTACCGTGGCAAGCGTCATGGCATTAACTTCGTCTATATTACTAGCCAGTGCATCGTTCCACCATTCAGTAAACTGCACAAAGGGATTTGATGCTGCTTCTGCTTCTAAAAAAGAGCGTAGCTTATAATCTTTTCTGATATCTGCTATTGAATTCATTTTAATTTTTATTTTATTGTCTCATCAAACAATTTTTTTAATCTTTAAAAGTTTGATTAATTCTTTCTGTTCTTGTATTTCTTTTTTTAATTCCTGGTTTTCAATTTCTGTAAGCGATGCTATACTTGTAGCTTCTGATAATTTTTTTTGCAAAGACTGTAACATTTTATACAATGCTGCGGCTTCATTTAATTCTTCTGTAATTACTTCTAAATTTGCTTTAACTCCATCCAATTCTTTTACAGCCTTTTGCTGTTTTTGCCTTCCCTTTATTTGCTCTAATAAATCTTCTTCCAGCTCTTCATTCAGCATTTGCAATCCAAAACTTTTTTGAACAGTCTGTTGGTTATCATATTTTAACTGTTCTATCTCTAAAAGATTACCTTCTATCCTACTTCTTAAGGAAGCTGCAGTATCAATGTCGTCTGCAAGCATATCAATTTCTTCCTCTTTCTTTTTTAACTCCAGATTTATATCTTCCAGTTGCAAGAGCAAAAACTCATTTTCTGAAACAAGCATCCGTATTTTTTTGTCAAAATCCATGGTGGGTTAATTACTATGCAAAGTACACAGGTAAAATTTTAATTAAGCAAACACAATATTAATTTACCTAAAACGCTATATTTTTTTAACTAATAAAATTTGTATTTTTTTTATTAAGCAGCATAAAAACGGTTGAAATTATCTTAACATTTCATTCCCGCATACAATGGTTTTAGTTACTTTTTCTACTCTTCTACGAGAAAAATAAATCTGTAATAAATGTTGCAATTTTAAGAACAGGGAGAAGATTGTTATAATTCAAAAAGCAAATACTACCACAAATTACATCTGATTTGTTTTTTTATAGTGTTTGAAAAAGATCGCCGGAATTCAATAGGCTTTAAAAAATTTTTATACAACTATTTCTTACACACAAAAGCCACAAATAAATTTGTGGCTTTTGTGTGTTTAATTTTCTATTATTAGCTCACAAGCGTTCCGGTTTTTTCTCCAATAACAACACTCATGAGATTTCCTGTTTTGTTCATATCAAAAACAACAATGGGCAGGTTATTTTCCATGCACAAAGTAAATGCTGTCATATCCATTACTTTCAGATTTTTAGAAATACAATCTGCAAAAGATATTCTTCCAAATTTGGTTGCAGTTGGATCTTTCTCAGGGTCAGCAGAATAAATACCATCTACTCTGGTACCTTTTAAAATGATGTCTGCTTTTATTTCTACGGCTCTTAAAGAACCAGCTGTATCTGTAGTAAAATAAGGATTTCCTGTGCCTGCACCAAAAATTACCACACGGCCTTTTTCCAAATGCCTCATTGCTCTTCTGCGAATATAAGGTTCAGCAATCTGTTCCATTTTAATAGCGCTTTGTAATCTTGTAACTACTCCTGCTTTTTCTAAACCACTTTGCAATGCCATGCCGTTTATTACCGTTGCAAGCATGCCCATATAATCACCCTGCGCTCTTTCAATTCCGGTTTCAGCCTCATTCATTCCTCTATAAATATTACCACCGCCAATTACTATAGCAACCTGCACACCCATATCAGTAATTTGCTTAATCTCCTGTGCATATTGTGCAATAACAGCAGGGTCTAGCCCAAAGTTTTTATCGCCCATTAAAGATTCGCCGGAAAGTTTTAAAAGAATACGTTTGTACTTTGGTAACATATTTGGATAATTTTTGCGAAGATAAAAATTTGATTGTAGTTTAAAGATTTATTTGATTGCAGATTTTTATACGCCCTGAATGTTCGTAAGCCGTAACCAATAAATTGTATCCCTAAGGGCGAGTTCTAACCCTTTACATCCACAGCATCCCTTAGTGCAGTACCAATTAAATTAAAAGCCAGTACCAAAAGCATAATTGCAAAACCCGGGATAAGCGCCTGTGCTGCATTGTGCGTAATGATGAGGTTGTAATTTTCTTTGATCATCAGGCCCCAGCTTGGTTGTGGCGGCTGTACACCAATTCCCAAAAAACTTAAACCTGCTTCTATAATAATGGCCGTAGCAAAATTACCTGCTGCTACAACCAAAATTGGACCGATGATATTTGGCAAAATATGTCTAAAAATAATTCTACTGTCATTGTAACCCAATGCTTTTGCTGCCTGTACATATTCCAGTTCCTTTACTGCCATTACCTGCCCTCGTACAAGTCGAGCTACGCTTACCCAAAGAGTAAGGCCCACAGCAATAAATATTTGCCAAAAACCTTTGCCCAACGCAAGTGTTATAGCAAATACCAATAACAATGTAGGAATACTCCATGTAACATTTATCAGCCACATAATTGCAGCGTCAGTTTTACCTCTGTAATAGCCTGCCAAGGCTCCCAACAAAATTCCAATACTCAGCGAAATTATTACGGCTAT
>JANXTG010000207.1 GCA_025352525.1 Ferruginibacter sp. | reverse complement strand
ACGTCAGAAATACCATTAACTGTTGTACCAAGTTTTTGAAAACCTTCACCTAATTTTTTCAAATTAGTTGGGGTGATATCAGCATCCTGTAACATTTTATCCATACTGTTTAGTGCGGGATTTCCTGTAGCTACTGCCATTTTAACTTTTCCTTCATACTCTTCCTTTACAGCAGGAAACATCATGTACAAAATACCATAAACTAAGAATATGGCACATTCTGTATATAAACCAATTTGCAACCATGCGTCAGCTATCGGGGTATGTAATATTTTTTGTAATGCACCAAAGATTACTGCGGCGGCTCCTATAGATACACCGACGTCCATCCATTTACTAATATTTGAAGGAATTTTAACTGACATGGTTTTTTAAATTTGATTTGGAGGTTTTGTTTAGATTAATATAATGTACATAGATATTGATAACCCTAAATTAAGTAGTTATAAATATTTACAATAAGTTCTTTTTAAAAATTTTCTATTATTACCTTTTTTTTACGGTAGGAGGAAGATCAATTACACAACGAAAACCAATATAGGATTTAGAAGTATCCTGGTATTCATAAGCACGTGTACCTGTTTGTAAAAAATATGCAACATCTTTCCAGCTTCCGCCACGTATAACTTTACGCTTCATTCGTGGAGGATCAGAAGTCTTTGCATTCCATCTAACATCGGGATTCATATCATGCTGAAAATTGTAAGAACCTTCATAGTACAAAGAAGAAGTCCATTCAGCAACATTACCTGCCATGTTGTATAAACCAAAATCATTAGGCCAATAGGCATCTGCCCTTACTGTGTACAAACCACCATCTTCCGGATAATTACCACGACCAGGTTTAAAGTTAGCAAGTAAGCAACCTTTTTTGTTTCTTAAGTAAGGACCTCCCCACGGATAAGGCATTTGAGAACGTCCACCCCTTGCAGCATATTCCCATTGAGCTTCCGTTGGCAAACGAAATTCTGATTGACCTGACCTTTTCTTGCTTTCATTAAAAGAGGCAAGTTTATGTGTTCTCCATTCTGAAAAGGCATTTGCTTGTTTCCAGTTGATACCAACAACAGGATAATTACCGTAAGCTGGATGGCTGTAATATTGTTTTGCCATTGGCTCATTGTAGGCGTAAGCAAAATCTCTTATCCAACAAAGTGTATCAGGAAAAACAGGAATATCCTGTTTCATTATAAATTCTTTGCGCTGAACGTTGGTATCTCTATTGTAGGCAGATGCTTTGTAATCAAATATTTCTGAATGATAAACAATCTTTTTGGCATCCAGTTCTTTTTTTCCAAAAATTCTATTATCAGCAGAAACAATTATTGCATCTATTTTTTCAAATGTTGCTTTATCACCGTACTTAATTGCACTTGCTTTTTTCCAGTCGACATACTCATTTCCGTCTGAACCCTGTTTAACAAAACCCATTAACTTTGCCGCTATTGAATCTCTAACCCAGTTTGTAAATTCACGGTATTCATTATTTGTAATTTCAGTGGCGTCCATCCAAAAACCACTTATAGAAACCTGTTTATTTCTTGCTGTGTATGCATAATTTACATCCTCATCACTTGGCCCCATGTGAAAAGTACCTGCAGGGACGTACACCATTCCTGTTGGCTTGGTTAAATTATAAGCTTTGCCAGGTGCAACACCGTGTAACTGGCCATCATTTGGCATGGTGCCCGATTTACCTTTTCCGCTAATTAGTTTACAGCTGCTTGTAGAGAGTGCTACAGAAGCAAAAGCAATAAAACACAATAACCGATTATTCATTTTTTTAACTTTGAGGGTACTAGCAAAAGTATTAATAAATCCTTCTTGTAAATTCAGTTGATGATACTGTGGATGTAAATTTCTAACAATTCCAATGCCATCCTTTATTACTAAACGATTCTTTAATACAAATATTGTGATTAATTAATGTTAAAAACTTTGCAACTGAATTTCAGTCATTAATTCCTCAATGGTTTTTAATGGAATACTGCATGCAAAATTTCTGCATAAATATATAGATAATTCTTTTAAAAAGGGTTCATCTTGCGATAAAATCATATTAGAATTGTTAAAACTTGGCTGTAATATTTTATTAGGTAAATATTCGAGCAGCATATTATTGACCGCAGTCATTTTATTATCTCCTGTAATTGTAATTTCATTAAACCCTGCTGATATATTTATAGCAATTGAGGCCCATAATCCGAAAGAACCTGGATGTTTTATTATAACAGTCTTAAGAGAATCTATCATTATAATAGCCTTTTGATGCCATTCCCTATTATTAAATATTAAAGAAAGACAGGTTAAATTCTGTGCCATAATTGAATTGGCAGAAGCTGTTGCACCATCATAAATTTCTATTTTTCTTACAACAATGTCATCCTGGTGCTTTGTTGTAAAAAAGAAAAAAGGGCTTTGATGATCTTCAAAATTTTGAAAAATATAACTGGTAATATTTTGTGCTTTATATAAATATTTTTCATCGGCAGTTATTTCTTGTAAATGAATACATGCATCAACGAAATAGGTATAATCGTCTAAAAATGCAGGATATTTTGCTATCCCATTTTTATAAGTGTGATAATAATCCTCATTTTTATCCCGGTATTTTTCTTCTATAAAGTTGTATAAATCAATTGCTGCAACTTTATATTTATCATCCTGCAAAACAGCAAAAGCTTTGCAAAACGAAGTTATGAGCAACGCATTCCAACCAAATAAAATCTTATCATCCGTATTTGGTCTAATTCTTTTTTTTCTTTCATCCAACAATTTATTTTTCGATCTGCTGATTATTTCTTCCGCTTCGCTCAAATCTATTTTAAATTCTTTTGCAACTAATGATAGTGGTTTTAAAATGCGTAAAATATTTTTATGCTCCCAGTTTCCTTCTTCTGAAACATCGAAATAAACATTAAAAAAAGCGGCATCACTTTTTAAAATATTCTCAATTTCGTTTTTATCCCACACATAGAATTTCCCCTCAACCCCTTCGCTGTCTGCATCTATGGCTGCATAGTAACCGCCTTCTTTGTTTTTCATTTCATTAAAAATAAAATCACAAACATTTTCTACTGCTTTTTTATAAATAACATTTTTTGTGAACAGATACGCATTGCTAAGCGCTGTTATAAAAAGTGCATTATCATAAAGCATTTTCTCAAAATGTGGTGCCAGCCATTCACCATCTGTGCTGTAACGGCAGAGGCCGCCACCAAGTTGGTCATAAATACCCCCATTCAACATTTTGTTTAAAGAAAGTTCAGCCTGTGCAAGCGCTTTTTCATCTTTTAAGAAATAAGCACATTGTAAAAGACAATTAATAGAAAATGTTTGTGGAAACTTTGGAGCTTTACCAAAACCGCCTTTTACAATATCTGCGGTCGCAAGCAAATTATTTTTTATAGTTATGCAGTCTTCTTTTGTTATTCCTTTTATTGGCTCTTCACTAATTATTGAATTTTTTATTGAACCCAGGTTATTTGATTTCTTTAAATGATCAATAAGTTTTTCTGCTTGTTCTTCCATTTCATCCCTCCGATTTTTCCATGCATAAGATAAACTTAAAAGTATATCTGTCCATGACGGTCGATTAAAAGCTTTAACGGGTGGAAAATAAGTACCACCATAAAAAGGTTTGCCATCAGGTGTAAGAAATACGTTCAAAGGCCAACCTCCACTTCCCGTCATAGCCTGAACGGCATCCATGTATATGTGATCAATATCGGGCCGCTCTTCTCTGTCAATTTTAATATTAATAAAATTTTCGTTCATTATGGCAGCAGTAGCTTTAATTTCAAAACATTCTCTCTCCATTACATGGCACCAATGGCAGGCAGAATAACCGATACTTACTAAAATAGGTCTATCCAATTCTTTAGCAAGTTGCAAAGCTGCTTTACCCCAAGGTTGCCAATGAACAGGATTATGAGCATGCTGCAAAAGATAAGGACTAGTCTCATGGGGAAGTTCATTTTTCATTATAGTAAACTTTAAAACAAAAAAGCGGCTAATATTAAGCCGCTTTTTAAAATTATGGAGATGAGATTATTTTTTTTTAGAAAAAGTAGATTGCAAATATTTGTCCAGCGCACTTACCATACCTGGGGTTTGTGGCATGGGTGCTTTCACCTGCAGAATGAGACCCGCATCTTCTACAGCTTTGTGTGTATTTAAACCAAATGCTCCAAACCTGGTACCGTTTTGTTTATAGCCCGGGAAATTCTCAACAAAACTTTTCACACCACCGGGTGTAAAAAAACAGATGATATCATAATTTTTGGCAATCACCTGTTTAATATCATTGCTTACAACCTTGTAAAGAACAGGCTTTGCAAATTCGCAGCTGTGAGTTTTGAGCCAGTTGTTAATGTCGCTGTCAAAAGATTCAGAACACGGGTACAGAAATTTTTCGTGCTCTTTATGTTTGTTTATTACATCAAAAAGACTTTTATTGGTTCCATCTGCACCGTAAAAAACTTTACGTTTGCGGTATAAAATAAATTTTTGAAGGTATAACGCTACTGCTTCTGTTATGCAAAAATACTTTGTGTCCTGAGATACAGTCACTTTCATTTCCTCACAAATTCTAAAGAAATGATCAATTGTATTTCGGCTTGTAAAAATAACAGCGGAATAAGCAGCTATATCAATCTTTTGTTTGCGAAAATCTTTTGCAGGTATACCGTTTATGATTACAAATGGAAAATAATCTACCGTTATATCATACTTCTTAGCAACATCGGAATAGGGAGATTTCGCTCCTTCCGGTTGTGCTTGGGCAATCAATATTTTTTTAACCTTTTTGGTTGATGAAACAGCAGTTGTTTCTACGTTTTTTACCATACGGATTTTACATATTCGGAAGTAAAATTACGAATTTATACTGAAAAATATTAATGCTGTTTTGTAAATGAGTAATATTGGCAATATTTCAAGTGATATTATATAAATGAGGAAGTGCATTCCATTTAATTTTAATCTGTTTTGTAACAATCCATAGGTTCTAAAAAATCTACTCAAAAGTAAAATTGCCAGAGTAAAAATTGAAATAATGGAAGCATAATCGGCTATTTTGTATGTACTAAATGCTATTAATATTGTAAATGGCAGCAACAGCATTCCATTTATTTTATTCAATAAAAAAATTGAAAAGATATAAATTTTTGCTTCAGGTTTATGATTTGTTAACCAGCCTGTAAACAATAAAGAAATATATTTTACAACATAACAAACTCCCACTGTCAGCATACACAATCCTAAGTAAACCCAGTTAATATAATCGTGATGAATATTGTAATGTTCATACAGAATATAAATATACAGACCCATAGAAAGTACGAAAAAAGTATTGAAAAGCAGGGAAGGCAAAGCGGCCTGTTCCAACTGGTCTGTAAGTTGATTTTGTCTTAAAGACGTATTAAAAAAAACCCGAAACATAGTTGTAAAAAAGCGACTAAATATGGTTCGTAGTAAACCTAACAATAAAAAAAGTGCTGCAAAAATGTAAAAAAAATATTCAGCGGAACCATGTTTTCTAAATGTTACTGCAAGAGCCTGAGGTTTCCCTTTGAAATTTAAAAAAATATTATTACTTAAAGCAACAGTGTAAGGATTTGTATTTTGTACAGCTTTAAAAATTGTATCAATTTTTATTTTATAAGATGAATCTTTAACCTGTGCAGAAGAACATAAGCAGACCAAGAAAAAAATAATAAAAAGAGAAAGGAACAACTTCACCTGTAAGATTTGAATACAAAAATAAGTGGAATAAAAAATAATTAAATTTAAAAATAATTGATGTAACCAAAATGAATTTTGGAAGCTTGTCTTATATTAAACGGCACATCATTTCGTTTTCCCACTGCAATACTTAAATTTAATAATCCCGCTTTGGTTTCATATGCAATTCCAAGTCCCGTTCCTGTGTAGAAGTTTTGAGCATTAACATTTTGAAACTTGGCTTTTGTAGCACCAATGTCTATAAAACCAAACAAATAGGAATTAAGGCTGAGTATCGATCTATACTCAGCAGTAACAACGGCATAACGGGTAGCATAAATACTTTCTTCGTTAAACCCTCTTAGCAAACGATATCCCCCAATTTGAAAAACTTCATTTCTAAACACGGTAGGACTACTGTACAAACCTATATTAATGGCAGTTTTAAAAGTACTTGATTTAGAAATTTTAAAATAATGGGCAGCAGCAATTTTTAACCTAAGCTGATAACTTTGCAACTTTACTGAATCATATAATTTATCGTAATTAAAACCTGTTGTTTTTAGGGAAAGGATATCATTGTTCTTTTTTATATTTTTTATGCCTGTTAAAGCAGTTACAGTAACATCGCTGCCCGTTATTGGGTTAAAACGATAATTTGTATTTCTAAATTCGTAGGCGATACCAACATTTACTGATTTTACATCGATATTAAAAGGCAATTTTTTATTAAATTTTATTGCGTTGGTATCTATTCCTCCTTGTAATAAATTTGCATTTTGCCATTGCAGTAAAATTTTACCGGATTGTTTATTCGTTAGATTTAACTGCAAACCAAGTTGTGCATTTACCTGTAAAAAACTGGAATCTTTTTTAAACAATTCAAATAAGAAACCAAGCCCAAAAGGCGATTTTAAAAAGTATGGTTTTTCATAACCAAGATTAAGCCTTGGCGATTTGGGCTGCAGCGCCTGATACTTTAAAAGCAAACTCTCACCTGCACCAAAAATATTTTTTAGATCGAGATTTACATCACCTGTTACCTGAAGTTTTCCGGTATTATTTGCATCGGGCAAAAAACCTAATATGGCACTTACTTCGCTGCTTTTTTTATTGTTTACATATAAATTTAATATGGACCCTGAGCCCAGCATGTTAATACTGGACGGCTGTTCTGTTTGTGCGTAAGGCAACTCCAGCATGCGTTTATCAACCTCTTTTAATTTTTCTCTGTTATAAATACTTCCATTAATAATATTTAAATATTGCTGCAGAAATTTGGCATTAAGCTTTAATTTTCCATAATTTTTAATGCTGTCAATTCTATAAACCAGGCCCTGGTTTACCATTAATGCTGCTGATATTTTATCCTCATTTATTGCAATACTATCCAGGTAAACTGCAGCAAAAGGGAACCCTTCATTTTCGTAATAATTTAGCAGTTTTTCCTTCAACAAATCAACTTCTGAGATATTTAAAGGTTTTTCAGCAAAGTTTTTTGCCGCATAACCAACTTTTAAAAGTAAAGATTTATCAATATTGATTGTACGAAGTTGAATCCAGTTATACTTTTTGCCCACATAAAAATCAATATGGACATTATTTTGCAAATACCAAACACTGTCTACAGATGATACTAAATATCCTTTGTCAGCAAACAGTTTAGTTAAACTGTTTATATAATTATTGGTTTGGTCTAAACCGGAAAACTTTGTTTTAAGTAAAATTGGTAGTGGTTCTTTGATACTATCTTTGTAATGAACAACCAGGTAATAATCAGTTTTTTCGGTCGCATTTTTTTGGGCAATGCTATTGAACTGTATAATACTAAGCATTAACAGTATAAATAAAGACTTTAAAAATTTGGTATCAATATTCATTGTGGTAAGCTACAATCAACAATTTAATAAGTAAAATTACAAATCTTTGGCGGGTATTTATATTCATATTCCATTCTGCAGGCAGGCATGTAATTATTGTAATTTTCATTTTTCTGTCTCGTTAAAAAATAAAGAAATACTGATAAATGCTTTAATAAAAGAAATTGAAACGCAAAGTAATTTTATAAAAGATGAGGTTATCGAAACCATTTACATTGGGGGCGGTACGCCGAGTTTATTAAACGAATATGAGCTTGAGCTAATTTTTAAAGCGCTGCGAAAAAGATTTTTAATTAAAGAGAATGCAGAAATTACCCTGGAAGCAAACCCAGATGATGTAAACGAAACGATATTAGAAATTTGGAAAAAAAAGACTGTAAACAGACTTTCAGTCGGCTTACAGTCTTTTAATGAAGCAGAATTAAAATGGATGAACAGAGCACACAATGCTAAGCAATCCTTACAATGTTTAGCCGATATAAGTGCATCAGGATTTACCAATTATTCAGTTGATTTAATTTATGGTTCACCACTACAAACCAATGATGACCTTAAAAATAATTTTTCGATTTTAGCAAAAAGGAATGTACCACACATTTCCTGCTACGCACTTACAGTAGAACCTGATACTGTTTTAAATAAAAATATTAATGCAAAAAAAACCACACCCGTAAACAGCGAAAAACAGGCGGAACAGTTTTTTCTGTTACTAAAAATGATGGAAAATGAAGGATACGAACAGTATGAAATAAGCAGTTTTTGTAAGCCGGGGTTCAGAAGTAAACACAACAGTAGTTACTGGAAAGGTAAACCCTACTTTGGTTTTGGCCCTTCAGCTCATTCGTTTAACGGTTTTGATAAAAGACGCTGGAACATTTCGAACAACGGTTTATACATTCAATCTTTAGAAAAAAATATTATCCCTTACGAAGAAGAAGTACTTACAAATGCGCAAAGATTAAATGAATATATAATGACTGTTTTAAGAACCAGCGAAGGAATAAATATGCAATATGTGGTTCAGCATTTTGGAGAAGAAAGTAAAAAACACATTATTACTGCAGCTCAAAAATTTATAATCTCCGGCAGGTTAATAATGAATGAGGAAAATTTAAAGCTAACAAAAGAAGGGATGTTTTTTGCAGATGGAATTGCCGGTGATTTGTTTACGTAATTCTGTTAGAAAAATTAAATCAATACCTCTTCAATCTTTTCAAAACCTGTTTTTGCATCCATACCATTCCATAAAATATTAAAAACAGTTTCTGCAATCGGCATATTTGATTTTACTTTTTGGTTAATGATGTACATGCATTTTGCAGCATTGTAACCTTCAGCAACCATACTCATTTCAAGTTGCGCATTTTTAACTGAATAACCCTTACCAATCATGTTACCAAAGGTTCTGTTACGGCTAAAAAGTGAATAACAGGTCACCAACAAATCACCCAAATATACAGAGGCTGCATAATTTGCATGCTTGCCTGCAGAACGATTTTTACCATGTTCCATATAACCAACTTCTGCATTTATAATTCCTGCCTTTCGCAGAAAGCCCGCCATTTCATCCGCACTGTTGGCAATTAATACACTTAAAAAATTATCACCATAATCAAGCCCATGGGCAATACCGGCAGCTACTGCATAAATATTTTTTAATACTGCTGCATACTGCACGCCATAAATATCTTTGTTGGTAACGGTATTTAAATAATCGGTTTTAAAAAAGGTTGCTATTTGTGCAGTTGCTTCTTCATCTACTCCGGTAAAAGTTAAATACGATAATTTTTGTGCGGCAACTTCTTCGGCATGGCAGGGACCAAGCAAAGCAAAATAATCCTGAATTTTTACATTAAAGTTTTTTAGTAAAAAATCATTAAGCAATTCATTTTCTTCCGGCAAAATTCCTTTTATTGCAGATATGATTTTTTTACCCTCAAAAATATTTTTGGGCAGCGATAATAATACTTCTCTTGTGTAAGCCGATGGAATTGCTATGATGATTACATCTGACTGCGTAATAACTTCTTCAACATTTGTAGTTAGATGAAGCATATTTGTATCAAAACGGGCAGCAGTAAGGTATTGAGGATTGTGTTTTTTAATTTTAAATTGCGCAATAGCTGCATCACTCCTGTTCCACCACCAAATTGTATTATTATTATCAGTTAATATTTTTGCTATAGCTGTACCCCAGCTGCCACTTCCTAATATTCCAAATTTCATATAAGAGGTTTATCGTTGATCATCTTACAAACCCAAAGTTTCCACTGCTTTAAATGCTGCTAATTGGCTCGCATCTTTTTTATTAAATCCTTTTGCCTCGGCAATCACCTGGCCGTCAATCGTGGCACCAATTGTAAACAATCTTCTGCCACTTTCAAACGATTCTGTAACGATGGTAAACTCAAGTAATTTTCCGTTTTTGTTGGCCCAGCCGTAGAGTTTATTTTTTATGTTTATCTCAATGGCTTCAAGGTCATCTGTAAACATGTGGTTGTGTATAATATATTGCTCTACCCAAAGCTGGGTTTTTTTGTAACCCTTATCTAAAAAAATGGCACCTATCAACGCTTCCAAAGTATTGCCAAATATTTGTGATGTTTTTAAAGCATTGTCAAGTTTGTTGTAGATAGTAATTTTTTTTAGACCCATTTTTACAGCAATCTCATTAAGTTTTTGCCTGTTGACCATTTTGCTGCGCATTTCGGTTAAAAACCCTTCGTCTTTATACGGGTATTTTCTAAACAGATAATGAGCAATTATTGAACTAAGTACGGCATCCCCTAAAAACTCCAACCGCTCATTGTTTTCATCTGCGCCTTCTCTCATGGAACGGTGGCTTAGAGCAGTTTTATACAATTGTATATTACCGGGTTTAAAACCCGTTACATTGTTTAATTGTTTTTTAAAATCTTTTGTTACAGGCTCGCCAACAAATAATCCCCGTAAATATTTTAATGTTTCTTTGATAAAAAAAGTTTATTAAAATTAGTGGTAAATTTTTTAATGATAAATATTTAAAAAAATATTGTTGTGAAAGAGATTTTCAAGACATAAAAATATAAGACTAATGATGTTAATTAAGATGCACAATTAAATTTGAGCAAAGATTCGCCGTACAAGTGAGTGACACAACGATGTTGACCGTTGCTGCGTTTTTGTTTGGACAACAAAAATGCTCAATTAAAAACAAAGTATGTTTTGTAAATTATCCTTAATTTAAAAGCTTTTAGGCTTTATACTTTTTAATAATCATGCTTGCATTATGTCCTCCGAAGCCGAATGTATTGCTAAGTGCCGCGTTCACTGTTCTGTGCTGTGCTTTGTTAAAAGTAAAATTAAGTTTTGGATCCAGATCCGGATCATCAGTAAAATGATTAATTGTAGGCGGTACAATATCTTTGGTAACAGCAAGTATACAAGCCAATGCTTCTAATGCACCGGCAGCACCAAGGCAATGCCCGGTCATGCTTTTAGTAGAGCTTATATTTAATTTGTAAGCATGCTCACCAAAAACACTTAATATAGCTTTGGTTTCGGCAACATCACCAAGCGGTGTAGATGTGCCATGTACATTAATATAATCAATATCTGTAGGAACCATTTCTGCATCAGCCAAGGCAGCATTCATTACATTTCTTGCTCCTAACCCATCAGGATGTGGGGCTGTAATATGGTACGCATCTGCGGTAGCGCCGCCGCCTGCTATTTCGCAATAAATTTTTGCACCACGGGCAAGCGCATGTTCCAGGCTTTCTAATATTAAAATACCTGCACCTTCTCCCATAACAAAACCATCACGATCTTTATCAAACGGACGGCTTGCAGTTAAAGGATTGTCATTTCTTTCACTCATGGCCTTCATGGCATTAAAACCACCAACACCTGCAGCACAAATTACGGCTTCACTGCCACCGGTGACAATCACATCTGCCTTGTTTAAACGAATATTATCAAAGGCATCAATAATTGCGTTGGTAGATGATGCGCAGGCACTAACTACGGCAAAGTTTGGACCCCTAAAACCATGACGCATAGATATTTGTCCGGCAGCAATATCGAGTATCATTTTTGGTATAAAAAATGGATTGAACCTAGGCGTTCCGTCGCCACTTCCAAAATTCAATACTTCTTCCTGAAAGGTTATTATACCGCCAATACCACTTCCAAAAATTACACCTACCCTATCAACATTTGCATTTTCGGGCGTAAGCCCTGCATCTTTTACTGCCTCATCAGCAGCAACTATTGCAAACTGTGTAAAGCGGTCCATTTTACGTGCTTCTTTACGATCTAAATAAGTTGTAGGGTCAAAATCTTTAACCTCACATGCAAATTTTGTCTTAAATTTTGAGGCATCAAATTGCTGGATCATAGCACAGCCACTGACACCATCAGTAAGATTTTGCCAATATTCATCTACAGTTTTACCTAATGCTGTAATTGCACCAAGACCCGTAACTACTACTCTTTTTAACGCCATAAAATTGCCTGTAAAAAAATTAAAATGCCCGCACGGCAAGGTACCGTTCGGGCAATGAAATTACTTTGCGTTCTCTTCCAAATAAGAAACCGCCTGACCAACAGTAGTAATAGTTTCAGCCTGTTCGTCGGGAATAGAAATATTAAATTCTTTTTCAAATTCCATAATAAGTTCAACGGTATCTAAGCTATCGGCGCCTAGGTCGTTGGTGAAAGAAGCTTCAGTTGTAACTTCTGCTTCATCTACACCTAATTTATCAACGATAATTTTTTTGACTCTTGTAGCGATGTCTGACATGTTTGTAATATTTAGTTAATACGCTGCAAAAATATACTTTTTGGCAAAAAAACAATCAATTAATAAAATTTGTTTGTATTAGTCATAAACCGGGTCAACTACAAAAGATTGCGCTGTAATATAATTTTCAGTTTAAGGAGCATCAGCTTCAAAAAATGAATAAACATTTGTATCGTGCTATACACTACAATCTTTTTTGCCCAAAGGCAGCAAAAAAGTATTTGCGTTTCTATCACGGCTATGCTCAGCAATTAAACATTAATCAACTATCTAAAAAGCAAAACGCTCCTGTTTATTACATAATTTTCGTACTTTCAGATTTGACATTAATTCGATGATCATGGCTTTAAAACAAATAGACCACGGTACACCAGAATACTTAAAAATGGTAAACCTTAGAGACGTTGTTTTGCGAAGACCATTGGGACTAACATTTGACCATGATGAACTAATGGCCGAAAAAGATGATGTACTGATTGCCTGTATGGATGATAATGAAGTATTAGGCTGTTGTATTCTTGAAGAAGTCAACACCCTCACTATAAGATTAAGGCAGATGGCTGTGCCAGATAATTTACATAACAGGGGAATTGGAGCATCAATTATTAATTTTGCAGAAAATATGGCAAGAGATAAAGGTTATAAATTAATGACCATGCATGCCAGGGACAGTGCTATTGGTTTCTACGAAAAATTTGGGTTTCAAATTAAGGGCAACCAATTTAAAGAGGTAAATTTACCTCATCATGTTATGGAGAAAAATTTGTGCTGATATCAAATGAATTCAATATTATTTTTTAATCTTGGCAGCAAATATTTTTCTGGCTTCCTGCTCTTCATCGCCATCAAAAGCATCTTTAGGAATTATAAAAAAGGAACGTGGATTAAAATACAAATGAAAAAAATGGGGACTTTCCATCCAAGTGCTAAAGCTACTCCAATCCCATCCTTTGTGGCCCCTTACATTTTCAATAGCAAACTGTTCATTGCCCAATACCGCACTAAATGAATCTTTAAAAGTGGCAGTCTGCCGGTAAATAATTAATGGCAAAAGAAACCAAAAAAGTATCATCAAAAAAAACCAAAGCATAGAGCTTATTAAAAAAGCTACAGGACTTATTTTTTTAAAGAAATAAAGTGCTGCAGATGATATGGCAAATACATTTATCACGACCATCATTACTTTTATTTCGGGCCGGCTTATAAAATGATAGCGAAGCGCCTGTATAACTTTGGGTTTATTATAGGTAAAGAGATTTGATGTCATAAAGCAAAGATAGTAAAGCGCATTATTAACTTTATTTATGGCAATTTTAATTCGTTACTATTAATAGAAAAACTTGAAAGTTGCTCGCCTTTAGTCCCAATAAATTCTATAGTCATACTTCTTTTTTCTTTAGGGCCGTTTATAGAAATTTTTCCAAAATTTTGCGTTTCTACCAACGAACCGGATATTCTAAATGGATTATTTTTTTCAGGACCAATGGCTTTACTTACGCCTGCGGTGTAAGGAGAAATGGTAACATCATATAGGGGATAAAATCCCGGCTGCGACGCTTTTATAATTTCGCTGTGATGCCTGTCTCCACTAAAAAATAAAACACCGTTTAGTTTTTGTGTTTTTATAAAATTTAAAAGCTCAGCATACTCGTAACTATATTGCTGCATACTTTCTGCTTTATTTAAAGGGTTTAAGACCTGGCTGCCTACCACAATAATTTTAAATGTTGCTGTACTAAACTCCAAAGCATTTTTTAACCATTCCATTTGCATTGGTCCAAAAAAATGTTTGTCTTGTGATGGCATTCCATTTAAACTATCAGGCATATCATCTTCACTTCTAAAAAAACGATCATCGGTTAAAAAAATATCTACATCACTGTAACTTATTTTTGTATAGATACCTTTTTCTTCTTCGCCATAGCTTGGATTAAGCGCATATTTTTTAAAAATATCTCTGCTGTCATCTTTCAATAAAAAACTTTTCCCTGAATTGTCGGGGCCATAATCATGATCATCCCAAATAGAATACTGCGGCATTGAAGCCATAAATGGTTGTAATATTTTCTGTGCCCTATCATGCGAAGCTCTGTAATTTAAACCCCATGCAGAACCAAAATCAACTTCACGGGTGTACCAGTTATCTCCCATCCATACATGAAATGCTGCGCCGGATTTTGCCATCGTTGTAAATATGGAAGAATCGCCACCATATGGCTTTCCGGGCCTGTCTACAGCAGGATCGTTTACGTAATTGCAACTGCCTGCAACAAAACTAAAATCCGGCGCCGGTTTGCGCCATTGCCACAAATCTTGTGTTGTAAACTTTGTTGTAAATCCCGTAATTATTTCTTTATCATCAATAAATAAAGTGTAAGAGTAATCGGTATTAAAATCCAAGCCATTTAATTCAATTTTTATTGGATTAAAATTTTTGGCTAATTCGCCTTTATACAAAACAGTTTGCTTTTGATTTAAAGTATTCGTTTTAAAATATTTTACCGCTACCTTTTTTACATCTGCAGAAACTTCTGCCCAAATAATTGCAGTGCGTAACTGTACATTGCCTGCCCAGGGACCACTAACCAGTTTATTGCTTTGGGAAAAGATCAGAGAATTGAAAAAAAGCAGAGAAACAAAAAAAACAATGGATTTCATAAAAATATTTTGATAAAAGTAGTTAAATCATTTTCTCATTTATTTATTAAAATAAAAACCGCCGCAAAGTATGCGACGGTATAAAACTGTAATTATCCCCCTTAATCTACAATTTTAAAAATTAAAACCCTGGATCTCATTTCCATCGGCTCGGTAATAAACTACTTTTCCTAACTCATCAAGTTTGTAATTAGGTTCCTTTTTTTCACCAAACATCATGCGTCTAATTTCTTTACCTGTAGTTTTATTTATCATCATTATACCTGCATCTTTTGCGTTATTGCTGTTGCCAAAATTTGTAAGGATAGCAATGTAATTGTTGGCTTCTTTAGTAGCCTTAAACCTACGGCTAATACTTGCAAAGCTACTTACTGCTGCACCTGCAAAGGCTGATGCATTTGCGTTTGCGTTTTTAATGCTGTTATCCTGTGATGGGCTTGTGCTGCCATAATATCCTTTGGCGTAACTCATTTGTGCAGAACTTACTGCGGAGCCAACAGCTACCATTGAAGAAGCTAACCCACCCAAACCACTTAACATTTTACCTGCCATAGTTTTGCCAGGTGCAGGCTGGTAATTGTGCCAAACTTGTTTACCATCAAAAGAATATAGGCGTACATTTTGATCTGATGTAAGCAACACACCGTTTTCTCTAACCTGTAAGGAACTCGGATCTTCTTTTCCATCAAATTTTACATCTGTGACCCAATCAGAAATATCACCGTTTTCAAAATTGACTTTATGAATCGTTTCGTTTGCATAGACATAACCTATTTTATCATTTTGATTATCTCCTACACAATTCTTTACACTCATTCCTTTTTTCCATATTTTATCGCCCGTTTCTAGATCAAGAATATTTATCTGGTCTTCAGTACGGTAATAAAGTCCCTGAGGTACAATTTCTAGATCTCTTATTTCACCCTTAATCGATAAAGGTTTTTTTGTTACTGATTTACCTGCATCAAGATTTACAATACTTATAAAATTAGTTCCTTGGTCTCTTTCAGTAGCCAGAATAAGTTTTGTCCCTGAAAGCTTATACGCCTTTACATCCCCCTGCAAACTTACATCGCTGTCCCATTTTTCTTCACCCGTATTCATATCCAAACAAAGCAAAGAGGCCCTGTTTTTTTTACCTGCACTTGCTCTTTTAATTTTACCAAGTAACCCGCCACCGCCTTTGCTCTGTTTTGCTTCGTCATCTTTTGTTTTTTCAGCTGTTGCTACCAACATCCCATGAGAATCAAATAATATATTGGTAACAGGCGATGGGAGCTCAACCCTTTTCCATAACTCTTTTCCATCTGCAACGTTAAATTCCGTTAGTATATCCTGGTTCCAAAAATAAATTACATCCATATTTTCTTTTTGAAAAAAATCTGCAGAAGTAATGGTTGCAAGTTCATTAGCCGTTGCATCCATTTGTTTACCAATATTAAATGCACTAAACATTCCTTTTTGTTTTTTTGGTGGTGCAGCAACTGGTAAATCACTCTTCATAACAACAGTGTACATTATTTCACCCGTTTGAGCATTCAGCTTATAAATATTTTTATTTGTTGCAATAAAAAACCCATCTTTCACTTCGCCAGCTTCGGATACAATCTGCTCGCTGTTTTTTTCAAATAGTTTTTGCTGTTCCCAAACTTTTGAACCATCTGCAAGATTTATTTTCATAAGCACAGGTTTGCCATTTGTACCCAACCCTAAGAATAATACTGCATTGCTTTTCATCAAATAAATGCGTTTTGTAACCTGTATTAAACCCAATGTTTTTGTATTGGCTACTTCTTTACCTGTTACAACATCAACAATTTTGTTAGAAGATTTTGTTAGTCCTTTTTTTGCAAGAACGATGTACGGCGTTCCTTCAATAGGATCATAATTTTCCTCCTTAATGTTTTCAATATCATCATCTTTCCACAATTCTTTTCCGTCAGATGGGTTTACGCCATACAATCCGTCGGTTGTTCCTACAACCAGCACTCCCGCATCTGTAATTTTGTACCATTTAACTTTTGAGGGAAATGTTTTTGTCCAGTCACTTTTATTTTGAGCAAAAGCAACAACACTAAAAAGTGTAACAACAAAAAGGGATGACAAATATTTCATAATTTTTAGTTTAGAATACAAAAATGAAATATTTATAAACGCTTTCATATACCCAGTGGTGGGTATATTTAATTGCAGTTAGCAAAATAATTTTTATAAAATATTTTGGTTAAAAAAAGAATTTATTTTTAAACTGTTGTAATTATTCTCAATAAATCTGTTGCTTATATAAGCTAAAAAAACCGCCGCAATAATGCGACGGCATGTAATTGCAACTATCCCCAGTTGAAAAACACTCTTTAATTAGATTGTGTTTCATTAAGATGAAACTATATATTGATAACGAAGCCTAATGGATATTAGTATTCGAATACTATAATTTTAACAGTATTGAAACGCAAAGATGCTTGATGTAAAATATAATTCATTTACCCATTAGGGCATTTTTTGAATAGTTTTTTACTTATCGTTTAATTTTTCATTCTTGAGGTGCCTTTCTGCATCTCTCAAAGTTTTCTTTTCAATATTTTTTTTAAAAGCTGCTGTAAGGTCAACACCTGTTTGGTTTGCCAGGCAAATTAAGACCCAAAGCACATCTGCCATTTCATCAGCTAAATCATGGTTTTTATCGCTTTCTTTAAATGATTGCTGCCCGTAAGTGCGCACCATTATTCTTGAAAGCTCTCCTACTTCTTCCATTAAAATACCAAGGTTGGTGAGTTCAGTAAAATACTTCACACCAAAGGTCTTAATCCAATCATCTACTTTTTTCTGGGCTTCGGTTAATGTAATTTCACTCATATTTATTCTTTGTTTTTTGTATCAATTATTATGGTCATTGGGCCCTCGTTTACCAAAGCAACTTTCATATCTGCACCAAATTTACCCTGTTGTATTTTTTTGCCTAGTTCAATTTCTATTTTAAAAATTAATTTTTCAAATAGCGGTAATGCAATATTTCCTTTTGAAGCTTTTATGTATGATGGCCTGTTGCCTTTTTTTGTGGATGCATGCAATGTAAACTGGCTCACCAAAATGATATCTCCTGCAATATCTTTTACAGATAAATTTGGCACCTTGTTTTCATCGTCAAAAATGCGCAGGTTTGCAATTTTATTAGAAAGCCAATTAATGTCTTCTGTGTTATCGGCATCTTCAATACCTATCAATATTAATAACCCGGCTTTTATTTCTGCAATATTTTCTCCAAGTACAATAACGGATGCTGATGAAACTCTTTGTAAGACTGCTCTCAATATATTATTAGTTGATAAATGATAATGGTAAAATATTTAAATGAATACCTTTATTTAAAAGTAAATATTTTAAATAAACATTTATGGATAACAACGACATACTTAAAAAATTAAGGGTTGCACTTTCGCTGCGCAATGATGATATTATTGAAATACTTTCTCTGGTAGATTTTGAAATAACAAAAGGAGCATTGGGGGATTTTTTTCGCAGCCCCGATCATCCCGGATATGTAGAAGCACAGGACCAGGTATTAAGAAACTTTCTTAACGGGCTAATCATTTACAAAAGAGGCAAGTTGGAGGAACCCAAAAAAAATATTAGAGACGAAGAAATATAGTTTACAAAAAAATGATTCGAATTTTTCGAACCATTTTCATATTTATTTATTTTGCTCTGTCGTATTGATTAGGCCATGCGATGTCATCTCCTAAAGCTTTTGCTGCATTTAAGGGGAAATAGGGATTACGCAAAAATTCCCGTGCTAAAAAAATTAAATCTGCCTGTTCATTTTTTAAAATACTTTCTGCTTGTTCAGCCGTTGTAATAATACCTACCGCACCTGTTGCAATAGAACATTCTTTCTTTATTTTCTCAGAAAAACTAACCTGATATAATGGACCTACAGGAATTTGCTGATTTCGGGAATTACCGCCGGTGGAGCAATCAATTAAATCTACGGACACTGATTTTAATATTGTGCAAAGTTTAATTGAATCTTCTAATGTCCAGCCTCCATCAACCCAATCTGTTGCAGAAATACGAACAAATAGCAGGATATTATTTCCAATAATTTTTTTTGTTACATCAACAATTTCAAGCAACAAACGGATTCTGTTTTCAAAACTGCCACCATACTCATCCGTACGTTTATTGCTAAGCGGAGATAAAAATTCGTTGATCAGATAACCATGGGCCCCATGTATTTCAATTACTTTAAACCCTGCATCTATCGAACGTTGTGCAGCTTTTTCAAAATCTATTATACACTGTTTAATTTCTGCAATGGTCATTTCTTTTGGCAGTGGATCTGTTGGTGCATAAGGAATATTACTAGGGGCTAAAGTTTGCCATGCTTCAGCAGAATTTACCAATGCTTTGCCACCTTTCCATGCACTACTGTGACTAGCTTTGCGACCTGCATGTGCAAGTTGAATACCAGGAACACTTCCCTGCAATTCAATAAAAGTTGTGATGCGTTTTAAAAAATCAACATGTTCGTCTTTCCATATTCCTAAATCATCGGGTGTTATTCTTCCTTCCGGCGAAACTGCAGCGGCTTCTGTAATAACTAATCCTGCGCCGCCAACTGCACGGGTTCCTAAATGAACAAGGTGCCAGTCATTTGCAAAACCATCCACAGATGAATATTGGCACATTGGTGAAACAACGATTCGATTTTTAAATGTTGTATGTTTTAATATAAACGGCGAAAATAAATGAGACATATTTTAATATTTTTTAAACTTCCGCAAAAGTAATTTTTTTAAAATTAGCAGTTGTTATAATGTTGAAACATTAATTAATAATTTAACTATTGGGTTTGATACATTTATGGTTGGTTTAAAAAAATTTGAATGAACCTGTTTAGTGCACGCTGAAAACAGCTGTAAAAACGAAATGTGGTTCCTCTTTTCTTTTCCCCAAAAAGAAAAAAACCAACAAATCATAATTGCCACAAATGATAGATATTACTGTGTTTTTGTCGGGCTCATAAAAATGCAATGCATATTTTTATGAGCCGCCAATCAATCTTTATATTTGCAGTTATGGCAAATGAAGCAAATAATTTTGCGGAAATAATTTCGCATTGTAAAGAATACGGTTATATTTTTCAAAGCAGTGAATTGTACGACGGCCTAGCAGCTGTATATGATTATGGACAAATGGGTGCGCAATTAAAGAAAAACCTGCGAGATGCCTGGTGGAAAAGCATGACGCAATTACATGAAAATATTGTGGGTATCGATGCTGCAATTTTTATGCACCCAACTGTATGGAAGGCAAGTGGTCATGTGGATAGTTTTAGCGACCCAATGATTGACAATAAAGACAGTAATAAAAGATACCGGGTAGATCATTTAATTGAAGGTTTTGCAGAGGAGCAGTTGGCAATTAGCAGCGAACAATTGGCAAAGGGAAACACAGTATTAGCAGGAGAAAAAAAACAACTTGCAGAAAAAGTTTTAGCCACTCTGGATGTGTTAATTGCTGCTAATGATTTTATAGGACTTAAGAAATTAATAGAAGACAGCAATATAAAATGCAGCATCAGCAAAACCTGCAACTGGACAGATATCAGAGAATTTAATTTGATGTTCAATACTAAAATTGGCAGTGTAGCAGAAGAAGCTGAAACAATTTATTTACGTCCGGAAACTGCACAGGGGATTTTTGTAAACTTTTTAAATGTGCAAAAAAGTGGTCGTATGAAAATCCCTTTTGGTATTGCACAAACGGGTAAAGCTTTTAGAAATGAGATTGTGGCCCGCCAGTTTATTTTTAGAATGCGGGAATTTGAACAGATGGAAATGCAGTTTTTTGTGCGCCCCGGTTCACAAAAACAATGGTTCGATTACTGGAAAGATGAAAGAAAAAAATGGCACGAAAGCATTGGCATTCCTGCTGAAAAATTGCGGTTTCACGACCATATAAAACTGGCGCATTATGCAGATATGGCGTTAGATATTGAGTTTGAATTTCCATTTGGATGGAAAGAATTGGAAGGCATTCACAGCCGTACCGATTATGATCTTACACAACACGCAACCTTCAGCAAAAAAAAGATTCAGTATTTTGATAATGACTTAAACGAAGAAGGAAAACCTTTTGGTAATTACACACCTTATGTTGTGGAAACTTCAGTTGGGCTTGACCGCTTATTTTTAACAGTGCTTAGCCTTGCCTACCAAAATGAAAAATGGAT
>JANXTG010000145.1 GCA_025352525.1 Ferruginibacter sp. | reverse complement strand
TGTTATATCAATTGCAAAGCCCTGCTTTGTGCCATCGTTGTTCATTGATGTAAGTAGTATTTCTCCGGCGCCTAATTGCTCTGCCTGTTTAACCCAATCAATTGTTGCTATTCCTGTTGCAACTTTGCCGCCATTTACATAAACAAACCAGTTGTTGTTTTCAAATTTTGTATCGACTGCAACAACAACAGCCTGGCTACCAAACCGGTCTGCTATTTCTTTAATTAACGATGGGTTTTTAACTGCTGAAGAATTGATGCTTATTTTATCTGCACCCGCTTTGATAATATTTGCAGCATCTTCAACAGTATTTATGCCACCGCCAACTGTAAAAGGAATATTAATTTCTTTGGCAATTTTTTCAACCAAAACTGCAAGCGTTTTTCTTTTCTCATTTGTGGCGGTAATATCAAGAAAAACAAGTTCATCAGCACCCTCTAATATATACTTTTTTGCAAGTTCAATTGGGTCTCCTGCATCTTTTATATCAACAAAATTTATACCTTTTACCGTTCTGCCATCTTTAATATCGAGGCATGGTATAATTCTTTTTTTTAGCATAATTTACTTAATTCATTTAGGGTAATCCTGTTTTCATAAATTGCTTTTCCAACAATTGCTGCTTCACAGCCAATGGCTTTTAATTTTATTAAATCATCTAGACAAGCCACGCCACCACTTGCTATCAATTTCACATCTACCTTATTAATTATTTCTGTGTATAAATCGTTAGATGCGCCCTGCAACATGCCGTCTTTGCTGATGTCTGTACAAATAACATATGCTATTCCTTTGGTATTATAATCGGTAATAAAATCAATAACATCTGTCTCTGAACTTTCCTGCCAGCCTTGCGTTGCAATTTTTCTGTTCAAACAGTCAGCTCCCAAAATAATTTTTTCTGATCCATATTCCATAAGCCATTCTAAAAATAATGTAGAATTTTTTGCTGCAATACTGCCTCCGGTTATTTGCTGAGCACCATTTTCAAAAGCAATTTTTACATCTTCATTTGATTTTAAACCTCCCCCAAAATCTATTTTTAAATTTGTGTTAGAAGCTATTTCGTACAACACTTTGTGGTTAACGATATGTTGCGATTTTGCACCATCCAAATCTACAAGGTGCAGGTACTTTATTCCCGCAGCCTCAAATTCTTTGGCAACTTTTAAAGGACTTTCATTGTATATTTTTTCAGTGCTGTAATTGCCCTTTGTAAGGCGTACTGCTTTTCCGTTTATAATATCTATCGCTGGTATAATTCTCATGTTTACAAACTATAATTTAAAAGGCTTTACGAACCTTGTGTGTTTCCTTTGTGTCTTTGTGGTTCAAAAAGTTTTCAACACGAAGAACACAAAGTTTTTTCACGAAGTACACAAGAAGAACTTTGTGAACCTTGAGTACTTCCTTTGCGTCTTTGTGGTTAAATCTCCAAAAAATTCTTTAAAATCTTTTCTCCCGCATCAGCCGATTTTTCAGGATGAAATTGGGTTGAATAAAAATTATCTTTTTCCATAACTGCGCTAAAAGGCAAAATATAGTTGCAAATAGCAGTAGTATTTTCACAGGGTTCTGCATAAAAACTATGAACAAAATAGAAATTATCATTTGCTAAAATGCCTTTCAGTAAACGACTTTGCAATATTTCTATGTTATTCCAACCCATATGCGGTACCAATTCTGTTGGCGGAAATTTCTTTACAACAGTATTAAATATGTTAAGGCATTCGGTATTGTTTTCCTCAGAGAAATTACACATCAATTGTTGTCCCAAACAAATCCCCAACACAGGTTGTGTAAGTGCAGGAATAAGTTTATCCAATCCTTTTTCTCTTAAGTATTTCATGGCTGTACTGGCTTCGCCAACACCAGGGAAAATTACTTTATCTGCATTTTTAAGAACTTCAATGTCGTCGGTAACCACACATTCGTAACCCAATCTGTTAACCGCATTTTCTACAGAAGTAATGTTGCCTGCGGGATATTTTATAATTGCAATCATAAGCTGCCTTTTGTACTTGGAATTGAAAAATTATCTGTCTTACTCACCGCCATTTTAATTGCCTTTGCAAAAGCTTTAAAGATGGATTCTATTTTATGGTGTTCGTTATCACCTTCTGCTTTTATATTTAAATTACATTTAGCATTATCGCTGAAAGATTTAAAGAAGTGCATGAACATTTCAGTCGGCATTTCGCCGATTTTTTCCCGGGTAAAAACTGCATCCCAAACGAGCCATGGTCTGCCACCAAAATCAATAGCAACCTGCGCCAGGCAATCATCCATCGGTAATAAAAAGCCATATCTTTCTATTCCTTTTTTATTATCCAAAGCTTTTAAAAATGTTTCTCCTAATGTGATGGCAACATCTTCTATTGTATGGTGTTCATCAATATGCAGATCTCCTTTTACCCCAACAGATATATCCATGTTACCATGTTTTGCAATTTGCTCTAGCATGTGGTCAAAAAAACCTAGTCCTGTATTTAATTTACTCTTTCCCGTACCATCTAAATTTATAGTGACTTCAATGTTGGTTTCGTTTGTTTTTCTTAAGACCGTTGCTTTTCTTGGATGGCTTTTTAAAAAGGAATAAATAGCCGACCATTCAGTTGTACTACATTCAGCATCCGCATTATTCTCTCCTAAAAAAAGGGCTCCACAACCCAGGTTTTTTGCAAGCTGAACATCCGTTATTCTATCACCGATAACATAAGAATTCTTCAAATCATAATTGCCATTTATGTATTGTGTAAGCAATGCTGTACCCGGTTTGCGTGTAGGGGCATTTTCTGCAGGCATGGTTTTATCAATGATGATATCTGCAAAAACAATCCCCTCATTTTTAAAAGCTTGAATTACTTTATTTTGGGCGGGCCAAAAAGTTTCTTCGGGAAAAGAATCAGTACCTAATCCATCCTGATTGGTAACCATGACGAGTTCATAATTTAATTCGGTTACAATGCGTGACAGATATTGAAATACACCTGGATAGAATTCTAATTTTTCTAAAGAATCCAGTTGGTGATCGGTGGGTGGTTCAATAACCAAAGTTCCATCTCGGTCTATAAAAAGTATTTTTTTCATTTGTTTATATTAGGAGTTCGCAGAAAATCAACATTTAGGATTATTGAATTTCTTTTAATGATTTTATCAACTGTAAATTTTCCTCTTCACTTCCTACAGTAATTCTAATACAGTTTTTTACAACAGCATTTCGGTTGCGGGTTATTACTTTTTGATTCACTAATGCAGCATAAATTTTATCAGCATCTTCTACTTCTACTAACATAAAATTTGCATCAGTAGGATATATCTTTTTTACCAAAGTGATTTTTCCCAGTTCTTTTTGTAAGAAAGACCGCTGCAATAAAATATTGTTTTTATTATGTTCGAATTGTTGTTGATCTTCCAAAGATTGTAGTGCAGCTTCCTGGTTAAGTTTGCTTACATTATATGGTGGCTTTACCTTGTTGTATAAGCTGATTATTTCTTTAGAAGCGAATGCAGTCCCAACTCTTGCAGCTGCTAAGCCCCTTGCTTTACTAAAAGTTTGAGAAATAATAAGGTTAGAATATGAAGTTAGTTTTGATAGGTAAGAATCCGCTTCACTAAAATCAATATAGGCTTCATCTACAAAGACAATTCCTTTAAATCTTTTTAGAACTTCTTCAATATTATTTAAAATATTGCCGGATGGATTATTGGGAGAGCAAATAAAAATGAGTTTTAAATTTTCATCATCAATATATTTATTCAATAATTTAGAATCAATCTGAAAATCTTTTGTTAACGGAATTTTTATTAATTCAATATTATTTATTGCTGCAGACACATCGTACATGCCATAAGTAGGAGAGAAGGTCAGCGCCTTATCCTTGCCCGGTTCACAAAAAGTTCTGTATGCAATATCTATTACCTCATCGCTACCATTTCCAATAAAAATATTTTCTGCGCCAACAGATTTAATGCTGCTCAATTTTTCTTTTAAGGCTGTTTGATGTGGATCAGGATAACGGTTTAATTCTCCAAATGGATTTTCATTCGCATCTAAAAAAATGGCATTTTTTCCTGTATACTCATCACGAGCACTTGAGTAAGGCTTTAAATTTAAAATGTTATTCCTAACTATTTTTTCTAACTGAAACATATTTTATAAACTTTTTAATCTAAGCGTTACTGCATTTTTGTGTGCAAATAATTGTTCAGCTTCCGCCATTAATTCAACCGCAGGACCAATATTTTTAATTCCCTCATTTGTAACTTCCTGAAAAGTAATTTTCTTTACAAAACTGTCTAGCGAAATGCCGCTGTAATTGCGTGCATAACCATTTGTTGGTAAAGTATGGTTGGTGCCACTTGCATAATCTCCCAAAGATTCACAACTGTATTTACCAAGGAAAACTGACCCCGCTGTTGTTATATCACCTATTAAATGATTATGATTTTCTGTTGCAATAATTAGATGTTCCGGAGCATAATAATTACTGAATGCAATACATTCTGTAAGGTTCTTTAATAAAATCGATTTGCTGTTTAATAAGGCTGCCGCAGCCAATACTTTGCGTGGTAAATTTTCTAATTGTACGGCTATTTCTTCGAATGTTTTTTCAATTAATTCTATGCTGTCAGAAACCAATATCACCTGACTGTCAGCACCGTGTTCTGCCTGCGAAAGTAAATCTGCAGCTACAAATGCAGGGTCAGCAAAAGCATCTGCAATTACCAGAACTTCGCTTGGACCTGCAGGCATATCAATGGCTACACCAAAAGATTGTGCAAGTTTTTTTGCTGCGGTAACATATTGGTTTCCCGGCCCAAAGATTTTATAAACAGCAGGTATTGTTTCTGTACCAAAAGTCATGGCTGCAATAGCCTGTATGCCGCCTACACAAAAAATTTGGGTAATACCTATTAAACTTGCTGTATATAAAATAGCAGGATTTATTTTGCCGTCTTTATCCGGTGGTGTACACAAAATAATTTCTGCGCAACCCGCAATCATAGCCGGTATACCTAACATTAATACTGTTGAAAAAAGTGGTGCTGATCCGCCGGGAATATAAATTCCTACTTTATCTATAGCACGGTTTTCTCGCCAGCATAAAACGCCTTTTGTAGTTTCAATAATCTGTGTCTCGACCTTTTGCGCTAAATGGAATCCTTCAATATTTTTTTTAGCAAGCTGAATTGCAGCTTTTAGCTCTTCTGATAATTGCGATGCTGAATTTTCAATATCAACTTTATTTACCGCCGACGATTCCATCGAAACTTTGTCAAAAGTTTTGCTGTATTTTAAAACTGCTTTATCTCCATCCTCCTCAATTTCTGTAAATACATTTATAACTAAAGCCTCAAGTTTTTCTTTTTCAGCTGCAGGTCTCACTGCTAATTTTTTCCATTCACTTTTTAAAGGAAATTCTATCTTCTCCATTTATTCGTTCATTAAAATTTATAAAATCATTTTTTCAATCGGTATTACCAAAATGCCCTGTGCGCCAAGATCTTTTAGTTTATCAATAACTTCCCAAAACTCGTCTTCTTTCACCACTGAATGTATGCTGCTCCATCCTTCTTCTGCCAATGGAATTACTGTAGGAGATTTCATACCCGGTAAAATGGAATTTATATTTTCTATGGCACTGTTGGGTGCATTTAATAGAATGTATTTATTTTCAGAAGATGTTTTTACCGCTTTGATTCTGAATAATAATTTATCAAGTATAGCCTGTTTTTCTGCAGAAAGATTTTTGTTTGAAATTAAAACGGCAGAACTTTTTTTAACTATTTCTACTTCTTTTAAACCATTCATTAAAAGTGTGCTGCCTGTACTTACAATATCAAAAATACCATCTGCCAAACCTATACCGGGAGCAATCTCAACGCTACCGCCAATCTCTTCAATTTCTGCTGTAACATTATTTTCGATAAAGAATTTTTGTAAGATTTTTGGATAGCTGGTTGCTACTTTCTTATTTTGGAAAAAGGAAGGTCCGGTGTAAGTTTCGTCTTTTGGGATAGCTAAAGAAAGTTTGCACCCCGCAAACCCAAGATTTTCAATGGTAAGAACATCTTTGTCTTTTTCCCACACTTCGTTTTCACCTAATATACCAATATCTGCAACACCCTGTTCAACATATTGCGGTATATCATCATCTCGCAAAAACAATATTTCTATAGGAAAATTATCTGCAGCCGTTAATAATTTTCTATCGCCATTGGCCAGTTTAATACCGCATTGTTTTAAAATATCCAGCGATTTTTCACTAAGTCTTCCGCTTTTTTGTATGGCAATTTTAAGTTTACTCATTTTATTTTTAATGTTTACTGAGTAAAAAGCGGAGTTAAATAAAAACCCCGTCTGTTTTACTCAGACGGGGTTTTTAAAATATGTAGCTATACATCATTAACACCTGGCCTAAGAGCAAGTATGAGAATGATGATGATGTAATGTCGTGGTGATCATTTGTTTGTTTGAAATGCAAATGTAGGTTCCATATACTTACAGGCAAAATTTATTTTTACATTTTAAATTTCAATTATCGCATCTACCATTTTCTTCCAGCTAAACTTTTTCTTTTCTTCAATTATATTTTCAATAAAAAAATATTCGTCTTTTGTGAAGTATTCATTTATTTTTTGGGCAATAGCCGCAGCATTAGGCTCAGCTACCAAACCAACTTTACCGTCAGGAACGAGAGATGGTAAGCCACCAACATTGGTAACTATCATAGGTATTTCAAAATGGTAAGCTAGGGGAGTTACCCCGCTCTGCGTGGCATTTCTATAAGGCTGAATTACCACATCTGCTGCGCAAAAATAATTCCGTACTTCGTTATCGGGAATAAAATCAGTTCTTAAAATGAGCATATTTTCCAAACCTAATTTTGCAATCTGCGCTTCAAAAGGTTTCCTGTCTTCATAAAATTCACCAGCAATCAAAACTTTAAATGAAGCCGAAGAATTTTCTTTTTTTATCAATGCAAGTGCATCCAGTAAAATATCCAACCCTTTGTATTTCCTTATAAAACCAAAAAACAATATTATCTTTTCTCCTCCTTCAATTCCTATATTTTTTCTTGCAAGTTTCTTGTCTATTTTCTTTCCAAAATTATCGTACAAAGGATGCTGGATGAGCTTTACAGGTTTTGTTTTATCAAACTGTTTTAAATCAGTCATTACTTTTTCGCTCATTACAATAAATGCATCAACAGGTTTAATAAAATATTGGGTAAATAAATTATCTCCCTTCCTTTTTTCGTGGGGAATAATATTATCTGCTATGCAAACAATTTTTGTGTGTTTGTTTTTCTTTACAATTCTTAAAATTGTTCCAAGGCAAGGCCCCATTATCGGCAGCCAATAACGCACCACAATAAAATCCGGGTTTAATTTTTTTAATTCCGATCCAATTTTCAGCCAATTGGTTGGTAATATAGAATTAATGCACACTTTAATATCTAAATCAGCAGGGGCAGACGCATCGCTATATTGAGTTGTACCCGGGAAAAAAAAGCCGGGGTATTGCAATGAGAATGTGTAAATTTTTGTATCAAAACCTTGCTGTATAAATTGCCTTGCAAGTCGCTCATTAAATGTAGCAAGACCACCACGTAAAGGATGTGCAGGACCAATAATTACAACACTTGCCATAACTATATTCCAAGTTTTTGTTCAATGAGGTAACTGTTTTTATCGGGAGAATTGCGGGCAATTAATTCACCTATAAAACCGGCTAAAAATAATTGTGTACCAATCGTCATGGCAAAAAGCGCAAAGAAAAACAGCGGTCTTTGTGTCATTCCCGTACCATCAAAAAAGAATTTAGAAATGGTAAGATATAAAAATATGGTAAGCCCGGCCATAAAGGAAAGCGTGCCCCAAAGACCGAAAAAATGCATTGGACGCTTACCGAATTTGCCTACAAACATTATAGAACCAAGATCTAAAAAGCCGTTTACGAAACGCTCCCAGCCAAATTTTGTAATGCCATATTTTCTTGCACGGTGCTCCACCACTTTTTCGCCAATTTTTCTAAAGCCGCTCCACTTGGCAAGTATAGGAATGTAACGGTGCATTTCTCCATACACTTCAATGCTTTTTACAACCTTTTTTTTATACGCTTTTAAGCCGCAGTTAAAATCATTTAATTTAATGCCGCTGCTTCTTCGGGCTGCTGCATTAAATAATTTTGATGGAAGGTTTTTGGTAAAAGTATTGTCAAATCTTTTCTTTTTCCAGCCGCTTACAATATCAAAGTTCTCTTCCAAAATCATGCGGCGGAGTTCAGGTATTTCGTCGGGAGAATCCTGCATATCTGCATCCATTGTAATAATTACATCACCCTGTGCAGCTTTAAAAGCTTCATTCAACGCCGCACTTTTTCCGTAGTTGCGTTGAAACTTTATGCCTTTTACAGCATTGTTATTGGTTCGTAAATTTTCTATTACAGCCCACGACTCATCAGTGCTGCCATCATCTATCATAATTATTTCATAACTGTAATTATGAGCTGTCATCACTCTTTCTATCCATGCCGTAAGTTCCGGCAAAGATTCATCTTCATTAAACAGTGGTATTACAATTGATAAATCCATTTTTGTTTTATTGTTAGCCCGGCAAAGAAACAGCATTCATTAGCTTCATCGGCATCGCAACCGTCCGAACGGTGTTCAGCCGGGCGGGCATTTCGTCTTTAAATATTTATGTAGCTTTTTTTGAATTATATTTAAACACATTATACCGATTTTTTTTGAGATAGAAAACCGGCAGCCACAATTGTAATTAGTGCGCCCAATACCATGTTCTTTACGGTTGTTGTTGCAATCATCATTGGTATAAATATACCTCTTAATTTTTCTGCATTGGCTGTAACTTCTGCCGGGGTTTTGTCTGCATCTTTTGCATTAAATGTATTTATCTCTATCAAAGCGTTTTCTAAAATCTGTGGATTCATTTTATAAAAAATAAAAGTAAAGACCGCCATAATTAAAGTAACTACAACGAACACCTTAAACCCTTCAGAAAAATAATTTTTAAATGAATTTTCTTCTGTTTTGTTTTTATTATACAGCAGCAATGAAGCTATAATTCCGGCTGTATACAAACCATAAATGAAATATTGGTTCTTTCCATTCTCTGGAAAATGTAATACATAAAAAAGAACTAAAGACGCAGCTATCATTGCAGCAGCGGTAATTAATCCAATATGTTTTGCAGAAATAGTTTTCATCAGTTGTTTAAAACCAGTTTATTTTTATTTATTATTCCAATCACCTTTCCTTTCATTTCTTTTCCAATAAAGGCGCTGTTCTTTGATTTTGAAAGAATATCTTTTTCTTCAAAATGATAATTTGTAGAGGATTCAAAAATTGTCAAACATGCAACAGCATTAAGGTCAATTATTGGCAGGGTTAGTCCAAAAACATTTCTATTATTTTCTGTAAATATTTTCACTAAAAGTTCAATGTTATTAATAATGGGATTTACGGTTCCAAAAACAGTTTGTAGTGTAATCATTCCATTTTTTGCATATTCAAATTCACATACTTTATCATCGGCACATTGTGGTGTATGGTGACTCGCTATGCAATCAATAACTCCTGAGCGTAGCGCATGTTGCAATGCTATTACATCCTCTCTTGTGCGCAATGGTGGATTTACTTTTAAATTTGTATCATAATCAACCAAGTCTTCTTCGCTAAAAAATAAGTGATAGGGAGTAATAGAACAGGTTATTTGTAAACCTTCTTTTTTTGCATTTTTTATTAAATCAATTCCTTTTTTTGTAGAAACGCCCGTTATGTGTAAATGAGAATCTGTGTAATGTAGCAATGCAATATCTCTTGCTATCATCACTTCTTCCGCCATTGCAGGGTTGCCGGGCAGTCCAAGTTTTGTACTCACAATACCTTCATTCATCATCCCACCTTCACTAATGCTTTTATCATCAGGCACCTGTATTATGACTGCATTTTTTGCGGAAACATATTGTAATGCTTTTAATAAAATACCCGCCTGTTGTATTGATTTTGTGCCATCTCCAAATGCCACGGCACCACTGTTATGCATATCATACATCTCTGTAAGCGCTGTGCCCTCTGTATTATTTGTTACGGCACCAATTGGGTGAACAGTCACAGGCAGCGGTTTTGATCGCTCTATTAAAAATTCAATCTGAGCTTTGGAAGAAACGGTTGGAAGTGTATTAGGAACCAACATTAGATCAGTAAAACCACCTGCGGCAGAAGCATTGGCACCGGTTTCCAGTGTTTCTCTGTGCTCATTGCCGGGCTCAGCAAAATCCGCAAAAATATCCATCCACCCAATACTTAGATGTAAATTATCACCGGTAATTATTTGGGAACTTTCTGCAGCAATATTATCGTCAACTGCTTTAATAATTCCATCAACAACTAAAACATCTTTTACCTGCAGGTGAAAAATAGACGTTGGACAGATGATGGTTGCTTTCTTTATTAACGCATTCATTTTTTTGAGATTGCGCAAATATCTATAAAAAACAGCAAACTATAAAATGGGCATTTACCAATGGTGAAGAAGAAGCTTGCGACTTTTTTAAGGATTTATTTTTCGGAGGAAATTAAATGTCTATATCCAATATGAAACATTCTCTGTATTTACAAAAAATGATAGAACGGCAAAATATATAATTAAAAAAATAAAGTGCAGGAATGATTGGTGTAAATGTAGCTTTGCCTGTACCATTCGACCCCTTTAGCTTTGTCTGTTGGAATGAAAGTAAATTTAGCGTACGTGATATCACAGGTAAAAGTTCTATTGAATTTTGGACGAAATTAAAAAAGTCAACCATTAAATGGAACGCAGAAGCCGGGTTAATTGGATGAGTTAGGAAGCTGAACAATGAAAAGTGAAAAGTGAATAAAGTTTAAACTTTACAGCAGTATTAAATATTTTGAATAAATTAAAAAAATGGAAAAAGTACTTTCTGCATCAAAGGAAATTATTGATAACAATTTAGACTACACTTTATTTTCGTGGAGCAAACAAAAAGGCATTACACCTATTGCAGTAAAACATGCGGAAGGTGTTTATCTGTATGACTATGATGATAAGCGCTACATTGATTTTTCTTCCGGATTAATGAATGTAAATATTGGTCATGGTGACCAAAGAATTACAGATGCAGTTGTAAAACAAATGCAGGAAGTATCTTATGTTACGCCGAGTTGTGTTACAAAAATTCGTGGTGAACTAGGTAAAAAATTAGCAGAGATTTGTCCCGGGGATCTTAATAAATCCTTCTTTACATTATGTGGTGCAACTTCTATAGAAAATGCATTAAAACTCGCAAGAACATATACGGGCAAACATAAAATATTAAGCCGTTATCAATCTTATCACGGGGCTTCTTATGCTGCTATGGCAGCAAGTGGCGATCCACGCAGGCTTCCTGCAGATGCCCAGCAGGCTCCAAATTTTGTACATTTCGATTTACCCATAAAATACCGTTGGGAATATGGCGAGGAAAATTTATTAAAGGAAGCAGTTAGTAGTTTAGAAAGATTGATTGCGTTTGAAGGTGCAGGTAATATTGCTGCCATCGTTTTGGAGGGAGAATCGGGCTCCTCCGGTTGTTTAAAATACCCTGTTGGATACTTAAAAGCAGTGAGAGAAATCTGTGATAAAAATGGTATGCTTATTATAATAGATGAAGTGATGAGCGGCTTTGGTCGTACAGGAAAGTGGTTCGGATTTCAACATCATGATATCGTACCGGATATGATTGCGATGGCGAAGGGATTGACTTGTGGTTATCTGCCGTTTGGTTGTTTACAGGTGAGTGATAAAATTGCTTCCAAATACGATGAAACGATGTTGCCACTCGGTCTTACGTACTCTGCTCATCCCGTAAGTTGTGCTGCGGCTTTAGCAACATTAAAAATTTATGAAGACGATAATTTAATAGAAAATGCAGCAGCTATGGGGAAGTACATGGAAGAAAAAGTCGAAGAAATGAAAGCTATTCATCCAAGTATTGGCGATTTTAGAAATACCGGTTTATTGGGATGTATTGAATTGGTAAAAAACAGAAATACCAAAGAACCAATGGCGCCTTTTAATGCAAAGCCCGATGAAATGTTAGTGATGAATAAAGTTGCTGCAAAAATAAAAGAGCAGGGCATGTACACTTTTGTAAGGTGGAATTATATTTTTGTTGCACCGCCATTGATTGTTACAAAAGAGCAGATTGATGAAGGACTCGCAATAATTAGTGAAGCAATTAAAATTGCAGATGCACATGTTGAGTACTGAAAATGTTTTGTTATAAAAAAGGCTCGAGTTATTAAAGACCAACATTGATTTTTTTCGAGGCATGGTACACCTAATTTAAAATTGTTAGTATGTCCGGTGTTATTGATCCGCATGTACATTTTGATATGCACTCTATGAATACGTAATCTTCTGATAATTATGAAACCGTTACCCGTGCTGATTTGCAGAGTGGTAAGACAATAATTATCAATTTTTTTTACGGAAATAAGACAATTTATTACAAGCTGCATTGGAAGAATGGCGTATTCGAAATGATAATAATCAATGCAAAAGATTCCAGCTTTAAAAAACGGCATAAGCCACAATCATTAAAAATTTAAATCGTATGAAGATCTTATTCTAACCGCTAAAATTATTTATTTTTCGTTACGGGAAATGCTCTAATTAATCAGGGGCTTTCAACCAATAACTCACTTCAGCTTTAGTTAGGGCTATTCGCTGCAATCTTTTATTCACCCACTTTGCGGTGTTCATAAAAGTATTTCCGCTGCTATCCCTCAGCCCATCGACAGATAAAATTCTATTTGGCTTTTATCATGTATTTGTTCTAAGAAATAATTTTTAAAGTAATAAAAATCTTCATTTTAAATGTTATAATTCCGTGGAATGGTTATTGCAGCTATTTCAAAAAATATATTTTATATGAACATTTTAATGGTACTGACTTCGCACAGTGATTTGGGTGATACTGGTAAAAAAACAGGTTTTTGGATTGAAGAATTTGCTGCTCCTTATTATTTATTTAAAGATGCGGGTGCACAAATAACTATTGTCTCACCAAAAGGTGGACAACCGCCCATCGATCCTAAAAGTGATGAACCCGAAAGCCAAACTCCTGCCACAAAAAGATTTAAAGCAGACGAGGAATTACAAAAAATACTTTCTCAAACACACAAATTAGCTGAGGTAAGTCAAGATGGCTTCGATGCAATTTTTTACCCGGGTGGGCATGGTCCGTTGTGGGATCTTACAAACGACAATGATTCCATTAAATTAATTGAAGCATTTTGGAAAAATAAAAAACCTGTCGTAGCTGTGTGTCATGCGCCGGCAGTTTTATTAAACGTTAAAGATGAAAATGACGATGCATTGGTAAAAGCTAAAAATGTAACAGGTTTTACAAACTCCGAAGAAGAAGCCGTTCAGCTCACAGATGTTGTGCCATTTTTATTGGAAGATGAATTAAAAACCAAAGGTGGTATTTATTCTAAAAAAGAAGACTGGGCATCGTATGTTGTAAAAGATGGATTGTTAATCACTGGTCAAAACCCAGGTTCATCCGAAGCAGCAGCAGAAGAATTATTGAAGCTTTTAAAGAAATAATTTATTTTTAATAAATAATATTTTTTGAAGAGTTTTCATCTTTATCTCTAGGATTTATAATACGGTATATTTAAAAAGATGCCTCTTATTTTAATAAATTTCTAAAAACCGTTTTATAAAACTAAAGTGGTTTTTATTTTTAGTTTGCTCACAAATCAAACCATAATTATGGAAAATATTTCTGCAGCTTTCATAAGATCAATCGTAAAAAAACGTTTGCCGGATTCCCACAAAGGAACTTATGGCCATGCATTGCTTATTGCAGGAAACTTAGGCAAAATGGGAGCAGCTGTAATTGCAGCAAAAGCTTGTGTACGTTCAGGTGTAGGATTGGTAACGGTAAATATTCCTTTTATGGAACGTACAACCATTCAGATTTCGGTTCCCGAAGCCATGCTGAATTTCAGAGAAAATTTTATAGAAAATATCCAAAGCTATTCTTCAATAGGAATTGGTCCCGGGATTGGTAAAAATAGTCTTGAAAAAAAAGTTTTAAAAGAAATAATTAAGTGTTCAGATAAACCAATAGTGTTAGATGCCGATGCGTTAAATATAATCGCTGATGCTAAAAAAATTTTGAATAAAATTCCTGCCAACTCCATTATAACTCCCCATCCAAAAGAATTTGACAGGCTATTTGGCAATCATACATGTACAGAAGAAAGAAAAAAAACTGCCATTAAAATGGCAGAGCTATTAGATCTAGTAATTGTTTTAAAAGGTCACCAAACTTTTGTAACGGATGGTATCAACAATTTCTTAAACACCACAGGTAATTCAGGGTTGGCTAAGGGCGGTTCGGGTGATGCACTTACAGGTTTTATTGCAGGTTTATTGGCACAGCAATATTCGGGTATTAATGCAGCTTCAGCAGGGGTTTATATTCATGGCCTGGCTGCAGATATCACACTCCAAAACCAAACTATGGAGAGCATGATTATCACCGATGTTATTGAAAATTTTGGAGAAGCATTTCAACAAATTAAAAAAATTTGATTTTAATATTTAATAAGTCAATTTACTTGTTAAATAATTTTATAAAAAATGCTGTTAAAAAATTTTTCTGTAACTATTATCTGTTAAGAATTTGCCGTATGTGTTATAAATTTATAGCATGGCAACAAACAAAATACCCTTTCGATTATTAGTAATAATTACTCTGTCATTTTTTTTATTTTCATGTAAAAAAGATATGAAGCAGGAAATAACTTCAAATATTTCCCCAACCCCTCCACCAAATCCAACACCAGTTGGAAATTCTTCTCAAGTAAATGATGTTGCTTTTCAAAAAACGCAGGATTATTATTTATGGAATAACCAATTACCTGCAACGCTTAATACCTCCAGCTATGCAGACCCTATAGGAGTCATGACTGCCATCAGACAGTATAGTATTGAACCCGGTTTTGCTACACCTGTGGATAAATGGAGTTTTGCCATGAAGAAAACGGAATGGAATCAATACAGTGGTGGTATGAGTTCTGTTTCCTCTTCAACATCTGCTGCCGGAGATTTTGGTATTACCGTTTTTTTTAGGGCCGAAGGTGATTTGCGTGTCAGATTATCAGAACCAAATTCGCCTGGAGGAATTTTAGGAATTAAAAGAGGATGGAGAATTACGAAAATAAATGGCAATACAAACATTACCACATCCAATTCTCAATACATAATTGATAATATTTACAAAGCAGTTTCTGCTGATGTAACTTTTACTAAACCTGATGGCACCTCCGTAGATATGAATTTACAGGCTGCTCATTATGCTGATAAACCAGTTTATTTGGATACTGTTTACAATTCTTTAACTGGTAATATTGGTTACCTGGTTTATAATTCTTTTCTTGGTAATATAACTCAGACTACCGCAGAATATGCAAGGGTTTTTAATAAGTTTGCTGCTGCGGGTATTACTAATTTAATTGTTGATTTACGTTATAACGGAGGAGGTTATGTGAATCTTCAGGAACAACTTGCAAATTATTTAATTACAAGCCAGGCGCAGGGAAGTGTTATGATGAAACAAACCTATAACAGTAATCATAGTAATGAGAATTCTACAGTTCTGTTTAATAAAACAGGTTCTCTTCAACTTACTAAAATATATTTCATTGTAAGTAGTAGTACTGCTTCTGCAAGTGAATTACTTATAAACAATTTAAAGCCATATATGGACGTAAGGCTTCTCGGAAATTCAAATACACATGGTAAACCTGTAGGTTTTTTCCCGATAGAAGATGGAGAATGGTATGTATTCCCTGTATCATTTAAAACAGTAAACAAAAACGGAGAAGGAAATTATTATGCGGGTTTTACACCAAATGCAATTGTTGCCGATGGTCTTGATAAAGATTGGGGAGATATAAATGAAAATTCGCTTGCAAGTGCATTAAAAAATATTAGTTCAGGTTCATTCAGAAATGGCGGAACAGAAAATTATTCTGAAAATGCGGCTGTAAAATCAGGTAACGATGCTCTCGAAAAAAACATGCTGAAACTTACTATTGGTTCTAAATAATTAATCCT
>JANXTG010000135.1 GCA_025352525.1 Ferruginibacter sp. | reverse complement strand
TCCTGGCTAAGACCCTGATATTCTTTTTGATTTAATTGGCTGCGAAAAACTACAATTTCATGTATCAGCAGGTTCTTCTTAAAATCTGAAATACTTACATCAACCGGGGCATCTTTTGATTGAGAAGCATTTTGTTGCTGAGTATTTGATTGTGCATGAAGGGCATTAATCAATAAAAAAATACTAAGGATGATTAATAAAAATTTGTTTTTCATAACCAAAATTTTAAGTTCTTAAAGGTAATTATTAAAATTATTTAATGATACTTTTTGAAACTATTGCGGATTATTTAATCAGTAAAAAACTACCTTTTAAAACAGGTGTCCCATTATTTAAATCGATCAAATAAGTATAAGCACCGGCAGGCAATAATTGACCCTTAAAAAAACCATTCCACGGCACAAAAGTTTTTTTTCTTTGAAATACAACTTGACCATAACGGTTAAAAACAACTAACGTATGTAGTGGATAAGCCTCAAGGCCTGGAATATTCCATGTATCGTTTTTACCATCCCCATTAGGCGAAAATGCATTGGGAATAAAAATACCTTTTATGATTTTTACCTGCACTGTATCTGTAGATGACCCACAATTATTTGGAGCAACAGCAGTTAAGATATATTGAAAATCTGTTGGTGGATTTACAACCGGATTAAGTGTTGTTGCATTGAGCAAAAAATCTATGGGAGACCACGTAAAGCCCGCATAATCGCCGGAAATACTTCCCATTAACTGATTTGTTTTTCCTAACACTGTAATTACATCAGCTCCGGCATTAACTACCGGAACTTTTATAACTTTTACATCAACTGATGCAGAATCTATACAACCAAAACTGTTGGTTACTTTTACATTATAAATTATACTATTTAAGGGAATGGCCAGGGTATTTTGTTGTTGCGGCGTACTTAAATATGTTGCTGGAGACCATTGATATGATGAGCCTCCACTTGCTGCCAATAAAATTGATGAACCTGCACAAATTGTATCTGTCTTAAAAGAAACAGCAGCAATAGGTGCAGGGTTTAAAACAACATTTGTAGAGTCCATTACAAAACAACTATTTGCAGCAGAAACTTTTACAATATACATACCCGCATTTTGTGGTTGTGCATTTTGTATTGTTGGTTGATTTGAAGTTGAAGAAAAATTTGCAGGACCTTGCCAGTCATAATTTATTCCTCCGGATGAATTAAGAAGTATCGTAGCCTTTTCACAAACAGGTGAATTACTGGAAACAATAGCAACAGGAAATGTTTTAATAGTAACCGTTAAAGGATCTGACGAAACCCTACATTGCACAGATGCAAAATTACCCGCTTCAGAAACCTGCAATCGATAACGATAATTTCCAACAAATGAATTTATGCCATATTGTACCTGAAGCATGGTGGTATTTTCACCTAATATATCAGTAAAATTATTGCCGTTAAAACTTTTTTGCCATTGGTAAACCGGATTAATATAACCTGCAGATACAGTGCAAGAAAATATAAAAGATTTTATTTCTCCCTGACAGAAATCTGTGGTTTGCGAAGCCGTATTAGTAATGGTTGGCGTAAGAGATGGGCCACATGGTCTGAAGGTAATATCATCCAATGCCAGATCGTTACCGCAACCGCCGGGAGCATTATTTACCATTCGCAAAACCACATCTGATACTGCATTTGTTGTAGTAAATAGAAATGCTTTTTGAACCCATATCGGAGAAGCTGTAGAAGGAATGTTTCCTGTTGTGTTTGTTTGTAAAACAGTACCGTCTGTTTTTTCAATGGAGAAGGTAATATTGGGCTGGTTTGCATTGCCGTTGCATGCACTTGGTAGTATTACATTCATAATCCATGCGCCAAACTCATAAGTTGTGTTGGGGCATAAACCTTTTACCGTATCAATATAAAAAGTACTTGGTTGAACAGAGGCGTTGATGAGCATAAAATATCCATTTGCATTGCCGGTATGGTCGCTGCTTATTGAATGCCAGGTGTTACCAAAACAATTGCTGGTATTGGTTCTTACAGTGTAGGATCCATCTACGGGGCAATCGTTTGAGGTATAAGTGTAATTTGTTGCCGGTAAAGGACTGCCGGGGTTTGCCCCTGAACCAAAATTAAAATTAATAATAGGATCGCCAAGACTGCCGGAGCAGGTTTGTGCATTTGCATAATAACCCGACGCTAAAAAAAGGAATAATAAAAAACTTTTAAAATGTAGTTGCATTAAAGGTTGCTGAGTCGTTTTATATTATTAACAGTGTTCCATTAAAGATACAACCGATGCAACAAAATTGACCTGACAAAATTTTAAATGGCAATTAACCAAATGTTGAAAAAAGATTTGAAGCTGCGCATAGCCCCGATTGCAGTGGAAATGGTTGAGGAACGAAACCATTGTAACGAAAAGCGGGAGACAAATGTTAAGGTTGGTAATTTGTTGATGCTTCAAAACAGACAAAAGATTTGAGACAAAAGACACAGGATTAGGCCAACATTTTTTACTATAATCTTATCTGTAACCTTACAACCATTTCGTTTTTCCAACCGGCAAAAGTACCTGCTATAATTTGGGCTCGGGCTTCGGTAACAAGCCACAAATAAAATGCAAGATTGTGCACACTTGCAATGGTGAGACCGAGGTATTCTTTGCCTTTAAAAAGATGTCTCAAATATGCTTTGCTGTAAAAATTACTGGTGGGGCAATCGATACCGTCATCTATTACAGAAAAATCATTTTCCCATTTTTTATTATCAATATTGATGATGCCTTTTGAGGTGAACAACATGGCATTGCGGCCGTTGCGGGTGGGCATTACACAATCAAACATATCTACACCGAGTGCAATGTTTTCTAGAATGTTCCATGGTGTACCAACACCCATTAAATAGCGTGGTTTTGCTGGGGGTAAAATATCGCAGCAAAGTTCTGTAAACTCATACATTTGTTCTGTAGGTTCACCAACCGAAAGTCCACCGATTGCATTGCCAGTTGCATTTTTAGATGCAATGAATTGTGCAGATTCAGTTCGTAAATTTTTATAAGTACTGCCCTGTACAATGGGAAAAAGATTTTGTGTGTAGCCATATTTATCCGGGGTATTATCAAAATGATTTATGCAACGGTCAAGCCAGCGGTGTGTAAGTTCCATACTGCTTTTTGCATATTTTTCATCGCTGGGAAAAGGTGGACATTCATCGAAAGCCATAATGATATCGCCACCAATAATGCGCTGGGTATTCATAACATTTTCCGGTGTAAATAAATGTTTACCGCCATCAATATGCGATTTAAAAACAACGCCTTCTTCTGTAATTTTTCTGCTGTTTGCTAAAGAGAAAACCTGGTAGCCGCCACTGTCTGTAAGAATCGGTTTATCCCAACCATTAAATTTATGCAAACCGCCTGCAGCTTCTAAAACTTTTAAGCCTGGGCGTAAATATAAATGATAAGTATTACCAAGAATTATTTGTGCTTTTACTTCTTCTTTTAATTGTTGCTGCGTTACAGCTTTTACTGTACCAACCGTACCAACAGGCATAAAAATTGGTGTTTGTATGATACCATGATCGGTTGTGATTTTACCTGCACGTGCTTTTGTATTTGTATCGGAATGTTGTAAAATAAATTGTAATGCTGCCATAATATTTGAAGGATATAATTTGCTTTCTGCAAAAATGCAACAATAGAACAATTAAGCAATAAAACAATTAAACATTAAAGGCTATTTTTGCGGCTATGAGTTTTTCCAAATTACTAACGCACTGGCAACTGCTGGTTTTTATTTTTTTCTGCGTTTTGTTAGGTATAAGGTTATTTTATTTCCTCTTTTTTTTTGTAAGACTGGTATTTTATAAAGCCAAACCAAAATCTATTTCTAGAACGAATGCGGTAAGTGTGGTTATCTGTGCCAGAGATGAAGCCGCTAATCTCGCAAAAAATTTACCAGGTGTATTGGTTCAAAAATACAACAGCACGCACGAAATAATTGTAGTAAACGATAACTCTTACGACGAAACAAAATACCTGCTGGAAGAAATTAAAAAAGAATTTAAGCAAATGCAGGTGGTGGAACTTATGCAGGAAGCAAAGATGATACCCGGGAAAAAATTTCCATTAAGTATTGGTATAAAAACCGCAAAATATGAAATTGTTTTATTGACAGATGCTGACTGTGTTCCTGCCAGCGAAAACTGGATTAACAGCATGCAGGATGTGTATGATGATGAAACAGAAATTGTTTTAGGTTATGGTGCTTATCATAAAAATAATACTTTCTTAAATAAACTTATAAGGTGGGAAACCTACCACAGTGCTTTGCAATATATGAGCTATGCATTGGCAGGTACAACATACATGGGTGTTGGCAGAAACTTATCGTACAAGAAAGCAATTTTTTACCGCCACAAAGGGTTTAGTGCACACAATAATATACCCGGCGGGGATGATGATCTTTTTATAAAAATGGCTGCTACCAACAAGAATGTAAAAATAAATTTAGATAAAGAAAGCTTTACTCTAAGCAGCGCACCGGATAGTTTTTTAAAATGGAAGAAACAAAAGAACAGACATTATACGACTTCTAAATATTACCGCACATTACACAAGTTTTTGTTGGGCATGTATGCATTATCACAGTTTTTATTTTACCCGGCTTTTGTAGCTGCTGCATTTTTATATGACTGGAAAATAAGTCTCGCACTTTTTGGTAGTTTTGTTTTAATACAGGGGTTTATTTACAACAAAACAATGAAGCAGTTTGGTGAAAAAGATTTATTCCCGTTCTTTTTACTATTAGATGTGTGGATGTTTTTTTATTACATCATTTTTGCCCCTTCGCTGTTAATGAAACCAAAGGCAAGCTGGAAGTGAAGTATAATATATTAGACACAAGAAGTTAGACATAAGATGAAAGACAAAAGATTAAAGCTTCGGGCAAAATTCTCCCACCAATGTTCGCTTGTCTGTTATCTTTAAATTAGTACCCAAAAAACAATACTACCCTACTATGGAACTTTTAAAAAAATACTTTGCAGATTTTACCCCTGAGCAGGAAGAACAGTTTGCAATGTTGAAAGATTTGTATGTAGACTGGAATGAAAAAATAAATGTGATCAGCCGCAAGGATATGGATAATTTTTATTTGCACCATGTACTACATTCTCTTGCAATAGCTACAAAATTTGAATTTAAACCAGGTATGGAAGTGATGGATCTTGGCTGTGGTGGCGGCTTTCCTGGCGTGCCGCTTGCCATTCTTTTTCCGGATACAAACTTTCATTTGGTTGACAGCATAAATAAAAAACTGAAAGTAGTAAATGGCGTTAAAGAGGCCGCAGGCATTAAGAATATAACTACCCAACAGGCAAGAGCAGAAGAAATAAAAAACCGAAAATTTGATGTTGTTGTTTCTCGTGCAGTTGCACCATTAGGAAGTTTGTGGCATTGGAGCAGAAAGCTTGTTCGCAAAACTGCCAAGGCAGAGAAAGATGTTCCAAACGGATTGATTTGTTTAAAAGGTGGTGACCTTGCATTGGAAATTTCTGAAAGCAATTGCAAACCACATATCTGGGAAATAAATAAAATATTTGAGGAAGAATATTTTCAGGAAAAGTTTATGCTGTATGTGCCTTTAAAATAATGATAAAAATTATAACAAAACAAACGGCAATTTAACATGTCGGTTCAATTACATTTATACAAATGATTTATATGAAAATACCTTTTCTAGTCGTTGTATTATTTGTAAGCATTGAGTCTAATGCACAGGATATTTCATACAATAGAAAAATGGTTGATACGCTTGCATCAGCATCATTTTGGGGACGTGGATATACAAAAGACGGTATGCAAAAAGCCGCTGACTTTCTTGCAAAAGAATTTAAAACGCTGGGATTACAACCACTTGGCAAAAAAGATTATTTTCAAAAGTTCGCCTATTCTGCCAATACTTTTCCCGGTGAAATGAAAGTAACTATTAATAATAAAAAACTTATTCCCGGTGTAGATTTTTTAGTTACTGCTGCTAGTCACTCAACCAAGAGCAAAGGCAAACTGCAAAAACAGGACAGTGTAACTTTTGTAAATGCAGAAAAAAAAATTATTGTAACACTTGAAAATAAGCTCACCTGGGATGCATCTCAAAAAGAAGAAGATTTTACTGAAATACAATTAGATAAAAAAAGGTTTTTAGAAATTCCCACATCGATTAAAGTAAATATTGAAAATAAATTCATCAAAAAATTCGAAGCGGCAAATATTTGTGCAATGGTTTCAGGTACACAAAAACCGGATTCGTTTATTTTTATAACTGCGCATTATGATCATCTTGGCGGGATGGGAAGTGATACATATTTCCCTGGTGCAAATGATAATGCAAGCGGTGTTGCATTGTTGTTAAGTCTAGCAAAATATTACGCTATGCATCCTCAAAAATATTCAATTGGTTTTATTTTATTTGCAGGGGAAGAGATAGGATTGTTAGGTTCTAAATATTACACAGAACACCCAATTGTTCCTCTAAAAAATATCCGGTTCCTTACCAACACAGATCTTGCCGGTACGGGCGAAGAAGGAATAACTGTTGTAAATGCTTCAGTCTTCCCAAAGGAGTTTGACCTGATGAATAAAATTAATGGTGAAAATAAATATCTTGTATCTATTGGCGCAAGAGGAAAGGCCGCCAATAGTGATCACTATTGGTTTACAGAGTTAGGTGTACCATCTTTTTTCTTTTACACAAAGGGAGGCATTGCTGCTTACCATGATGTGTTTGATAAAGCAGCAACCTTGCCATTAAACGAACAGGCAGATTTAATGCAACTTATGATAAAATTTAATGAAGGGTTGCAGGAGTAGTAAGTAGGGAGCAGCGAGTGGGAAGTTACGAGTGTAGGGTAAAAGGTTGGGAGTTGTGGTCCATAGTCTTTGTGCCTCTGCGTCTTTGCGGTGAAATCTAATTTATACTCTTCCACATGTAAACATCTGTTTGTGGCGTGTTGCCGATTGGGAAATCATGTGTATGTGAAGTAAGTTTAAACTCAAACTTTTTATAGAATTTTTGCGCCTTTAGGTTGTGTTCCCATACTCCTAAAAATATACAATCATAACCTTCTGAAACTGCATGATCAACTAAAAAGTGCATCATTTTCTGTGCTAAACCTTTACCGTGGTATTCTTCTAAAATATAAAACCGTTTAAGTTCCAAAGCACTGCTGCCTTTAATTTCATCAAATTCAACATCTGCATCAGCAAATAAAATATATCCTACTGGGTTATCATTTATTTCAATAAAAAAATATTGAAAAGCAGGATTTTTAACTTCCTCTAAAAGTATTTCTTCGCTGTAAAATCTTTGAAGAAAATCACTCATATCATCTTCCGTACAGGTACCGGTAAAAGTATCGTAGAAGGTTTTTTGGGCTATAAAAGAAAGCGCAGGTACATCTTGCAATGTAATCCTGCGCATGTTGGTTTCGAACATATTTTTTACCAGTTAAATTCAATTAAGTTATTCTTTCTGTCCACATCTGCCATGCGTTGTGAAGGGTCTATTTCAACTTTCTTGTAGTCAGTAAGTTTTGTTTTTAATTGAAGAACATAAGTTGGGTGTGTCCATCTCCATTCTTCATCTACAATCAATTTATCTGCACCATCTTCCTTTTTTGCTGCATACATTAAGTTTAAAGGAATCGTATGCATTTCCACAGTACCATCTTTTCTTGTAAGTGCGATATCTACCGGCATAGGTATTTGACCAATTCTTTTTAAACGAATGTTTGATATACCATTTTCTTCCCACAAACTATCTATACCGTAATCAATTTTCTTAGTTGTGTTAACCCACCATTCTTTGTACCAGTCAAGCTGTACACCACTTACATCCTGTGCTACCTGTATAAAATCATTTGCATTTGGATGTTTAAAACGCCAGCGATTATAATATTCCAGCAAAATTTTACTTCTTGTTTGCTCACCTACAATGTATCCCAACTGGTTTAAAAATACACAACCTTTTGAATACGCATCTAAACTATAAGCAAAGTTTGTATTGTAATGATCTGCATGTGTCGTCATAGGTTCTTCCACTCTACTTTGCGCAAGATTAAAATAGGAGTCATAGCTTCCAGCATGGTGCAGTGGCAGTTTTGCACCTACAGAATCTAAATAGCGCATTGCACCGGGCTTGTTACCTGCTTTTACACGCCTAACTTTTTCTGTATAATAATCATCAACAAGTTGAGAGGAAAACTCTGTAAAACCTTCATCCATCCATGCATACATACTTTCGTTTGTGCCCAGCATCATTTGGTACCAGCTATGCATCCATTCATGAAAAGCAGTACCTAATCCCGGACTATTAATTAAAGTAGCCATTGGATATTCCATTCCACCATCGCCACCCTGTATAAATGAATATTGTGGGTAAGGATATTTCCCAAAATTTTTTTCAATAAAGGGCAATACCGCAACGGCCGCATCTGCCACTTCTTTCCATGCAGTATCATTAGCTGCTGCATTTTCTTTATAATTATAAATTACATGTATGAGCGGTCCACCTGTGTAAGTTTTTCTTACAAGATGTACAAATTCAGGATCTGCAGCCCATACAAAATCATGTATATTTTTTCCCACAAAATGCCATGTTCTTTTTGCTGTTGCAATATTTTTTAATTCCGTACCGGGCATATCATAACCCCAACCAATTTCGGTTGCGTTCAACAAAACACCTGTCCCACCTAGCTTGTATTCCTTATCAATATTTATCGTTACATCATAATCACCCCAAACGCCATAAAATTCTCTTGCTACATATGGTGTTGGATGCCATCCTTCATAATCGTATTCACACATTTTTGGATACCATTGACTCATACTCAAACGCACGCCTGTCCCAGGGTTATCACGGCCACTTCTTCTTACCTGCAATGGAACCTGGGCTTCAAATTCCATTTCAAAAATTACTTTTGTTTTTGGTAAAATGGATTTTGTAAGGTTAACCTCTAAAATGGTTTCGTGGTATTTAAATGGCTGAGCAACACCATTCATTTTTAGTGAAATTATTTTCTGGTAACCAATTTCATTTTCTTTTAATTTTAATATTCTATCACGTACTCTGGGATCCCAGTCAGGTCGGCCATTATTTAAAATTTTACCAAGTTCTCTGCTGCGCACATCCATACTGCTGTTTGGTTGAAATGCATTAAAGTATAAATGATAAAATACTTTTGATAGACTTTTATCGCTGTTGTTACTGTATTCTAAAGTTTGACTGCCTTTAAACTGATTTTGGGCAGCATCCATCTTAATATCCATTTTGTAGCTTACTCTTTGCTGCCAACGATTTTCAGGTTGTGCAAAAAGATTTAAACTAAGTAATAATATTGCCAATAAAATTTTAACTCTGCTCATTGAAATTTCTTTTAAGTGTATATTTTTCTTAAATGTAATTTAATTTATTGCGTGAGATTCAGATTTTTTATCGGTTCATAATCTTTACCTGCAACTACAATTACAATTTCCCCTTTTACTGTTTTAGCCGAAAAATGATCATACACTTCCTGTAAGGTTCCTCTTTTATTTTCTTCAAATCTCTTTGTCAATTCTCTGCTCACACAACATTGACGCTCTAAACCGAAGTAGGTTCCAAAATCTTTTAAAGTTCTTAAAAGTCTCATAGGGCTTTCATAAAACAACATTGTTCTTTTTTCTTCTGCCATTCTTTTTAAAAAAGTCTGCCTTCCTTTTTTAAGGGGAAGAAATCCTTCAAAACAAAAACTGTCAGTTGGCAAACCGCTGTTTACAAGTGCGGGCACAAAAGCTGTAGCCCCGGGTAAACACTGTACTTCAATATTGTTTTTTATACATTCTTTTACCAACAAATATGCAGGATCGCTAATGCCGGGTGTGCCTGCATCTGTAAGTAATGCTATTGTTTTTCCTGCAAGCATCTGGTCTGCAAGATGCCCTGAAATTTTATGCTCGTTGTGTTGGTGATAAGTAGAAAGAGGCTTATTTATATTGTAATGATTTAGCAATACCGAAGATGTTCTTGTATCTTCTGCCAAAATAAGATCTGCATTTTTTAAAACCTCCACGGCACGAAAAGTCATATCTGCAAGATTACCTATTGGAGTTGGAACAAGGAAAAGCAAATAATAGATGATTTATAAATGAAGAATTAAAAATATTTTAGCTTGCACATTTACATATTCGCAAGTTTTCATTTTAGCTAATTGTTATTTCATACATTTCCATTACCTGATTAGCCAAGAGCTTTTTTGCAGCATCTTCACTCTTTTCTCTGGCAACAGTTTCATTTTCTGCTTCTATAGACAATTCAATCTGTTTCCCAATTCTTACATCACTGATACCAGTAATTCCAAGATTGGCAAGACCACCTAAAACTGCTTTTCCCTGTGGATCGAGCAAATTTTTAAGTGGCATTACTTTTATTTGTGCAGTAAATATCATGCTGTTTTATTTTTGAATGCCAAAGATAAAATAATGTACGCTATAAAAATTATTGGAACTGCAAGCCAGTGAAAAACAGCAGCAGCTAACACAGAAAATATAACCAGTATATATTTTGAAAGATTGCTTTTGAGGGAAAGATTTTTAAACTTTAAATCAATTAAAGGAAGCCTGCTAACCATTAACCAGCTTACAAAAATTATAAGCAAATACAAAAACCATTTGTTTGTTATTAGATTTAATATAGCAGCATTGGTTGAGTTCCAATATATAAGCGGCAAGCTTGCTATTAGTAAACCAACTGCCGGTATTGGAACCCCCTTAAAACCATGCTGCTGGCTGTTATTCAAATTATATCTGGCAAGTCTGTAAGCACCTGCTGCAGCAAGTATAAATGCAGGAACAAGTAAGAAAATAGATATATTAATTCCTCCTTCGGCGGCGGCATAACTCATTCTTAAAAACTGGTACAAAATCATAGATGGTGCTACTCCAAAACTCACCAAATCTGCCAATGAATCCAATTGTTTACCCATTTCTGAAGATGCATTAAAAAGACGGGCTACAAAACCATCCAAAAAATCTACAATGGCGGCTATTGCAATAAAAAGCGAAGCCATCCATATCTTTTTTGACAGATCTATAAATTGTGCGCCTTCAGCATCATATTGTATAGTAATGCCATTTTGCATTGTATAAACGATAGCCACACAACCGCAAATAAGATTTAGAAGAGTGAAAATGTTGGGGATCTGTTTCATTATGATGGACGGTAGACTATAGACAATTGACCATGCAAAATCATGATGCCTACGTCTTTCGTTTGTCTATTTTTTGAATGAGTTTTTAAATGATTGAATTCGTTTAACTAAGGTTGTAAGTTCATTGTGATAAATCTCAAAAATTTCTTTGCTTATGTAATTTCTTTTCAAGGACAGGTGTAAAGCGCCAACAACTTCCAATGCCGAACGCTGTGCATAACCTAAACCTTAATTGCTCAGCATCGGATTGGCCTGTAGAACCCTCTGCAATATTGAGAGAAACAGAATCGGCTGCTCTTTTTATTTGCGAGGTAAGCGAAAACATTTCTTCTTTGGGAAAATTTCTTGTAAGAAGATGAATATTATTCGCCAATTCTAAAGCTAATTGCCACACCTCCAATTTCTCAAACTTAAAAGCCATACTTCATTTCTTTAATAAAATATTAATTTGAAATCACAAATTAAACAATGATACTCTGCCTCAGAAATCTGCGATCAATCGTCCATGGTCTATTGTCAATCGTCTTAATTCTTCCTCCTCATCAAAGCCTCAATTTCTTCTACTTCTATTGGTATATTTTTCATTAAATCTTTATTGCCGTTTTTGGTTATCCAAAAATTATTTTCTATGCGAATACCCATTTGTTCCTCTTCTATGTAAATACCGGGTTCAATAGTGAAAACCATTCCTGGTTTTATATGTTCTGTTCTTGTTCCAAGATCATGCACATCAATACCTAAATGATGAGAAATACCATGGTACAAATACTTTCTGTAAGCACGGTCATTCGGGTTTTCATTTTTAACATCTGCTTTGTTAAGAAGTCCAATTTTTTGAAATACGTCTGTTGCTTCATCACCAATTTTTTCCGTATAATCTACTATGCTAATGCCGGGCTTTAAAATACCCGCAGCGTATTTATGAAGGTGAAGACAAGCATTATAAACAGTTTTTTGCCGCTTGGAAAACTTGCCATTTACAGGTACTGTACGTGAAAGATCTGCTGCATAATTGCCATACTCCGCACCAAAATCCATCAGTATCAAATCGCCATCTTTACACTCCCTACAATTTTCTACATAATGTAAAACACGGGCATTGTTGCCGCTTGCAATAATGCTTCCGTAAGCTTCACCGCTAGCACGCTGCATTAAAAAAGAATGTATAATTTCTGCATGTATTTCATACTCCATTATACCGGGTTGTATAAACTGCAGCAGTTTTCTAAAAGTGATATCAGTAATATCAATTGCTTTCTGCATTACCTCTATTTCTTCTGCAGATTTTATTGCACGCAATTCTTTCATAATTGGTGCACTTCTTTTATAATTGTGAAGAGGATAACGTGCACGCATTTCCTGCGCATACCGGTAATCTCTTACTGCAATGTTACTTCCCTTACGGTCGTTTTCATTTGAGTTAAGAAATATATTTTCTGCAAGATGTATCCACGGCTGCAACATTGCATCTAGCGAATCTAAATAGACAACAGTATGAATACCTGAGATATTTTGAGCCTCGGTAATTCTTAAACGGTGACCGTCCCATTTTTCTTTCATTTCATTGGGCCGTACAATAACCAAAATTTCACGGTACTTAGCATCAGGATTATCCGGAAAGAAAATTACCATTGTATCTTCTTGCTCAATACCCGTAAGCCAATACAGATCAGAGTTTTGCTTAAACTTATGCATCGCATCTCCATTAAGCGGCAGCTCATCATTGCTATTAAAAATGGCTATGGAATTTTTAGAAAGCCTATTTACAAAACGCTTTCTGTTTTGTATAAATATATCTGGATTAAGAGGAAGGTATTTCATTGATGTATTTTTTATACTGCAATATAATTTTTTTAAGCTATCAAATTTTAGAAGTATTAAAAGTGGCAAAGGCTTATAAAAAAATCTACGGTAGTAAAAGTTGAAAAATGATTTACTGCTGAAGAGCGGCGGGATAGAAGTGGAAATCCTTTTATGATGCTGCCCTTAAGCAACAGAAAAGATTGCAGCGAATAGCCCGTATAAATGTTTAAAAAAGGAACAAGATAAACCGCCAAAAAAACCTCAACAAAAAGATGCCGAGGTTTTATAATTTATCATTTAGAAATTATTAATTGATTTTTGGGGCAGCTGCTAAAATTTCTTCACTTGCACCACTTTCATATTTTTCAAAGTTTTTTACAAACTGTTTGGCAAGAGATACTGCTTTTTCATCGTAACTATCTTTATCTGCCCAAGTGTTGCGAGGGTTTAAAATTTCACTCGGCACATTAGGGCATTCTTTCGGCATCATCATACCAAAAACAGGGTGCACTTCATAGGCTACATTATCTAATTTACCTTCTAAAGCTGCTGTTATCATAGCTCTTGTATAAGCAAGTTTCATCCGATTGCCGATACCATAAGGACCGCCGCTCCAACCTGTATTAATCATAAAAACATTTACTTTGGCATCGGTCATTTTTTTACCAAGCATTGCTGCATATTTACCTGGATGCAACGGCAAAAATGGTGCGCCGAAACAAGCACTAAATGTAGCTGATGGCTCTTTTACACCTGCCTCTGTACCCGCAACTTTTGCAGTATAACCGCTGATAAACTGGTACATAGCCTGACCTGCAGTTAACTTACTTATGGGTGGAAAAATACCATAAGAATCTGCAGTAAGAAAGAAAATATTTTTAGGTGTTTTACCTACGGATGGCTCAAGAGCATTGCTTATAAAATTAAGCGGATAACTTATTCTTGTATTTTCAGTAATATCTTTATTTGCAAAATCAATTTTGTTTGTTCCTGCAATAAAACCAACGTTCTCAACAAGCGCACCGGGGCGAATAGCATTATAAATTTCTGGCTCATTTTCAGCACTGAGATTTATGAGTTTTGCATAACACCCACCTTCAAAATTAAAGACTGATTCATTTGTCCAGCCATGTTCATCATCTCCAATTAATTTTCTGTTGGGATCTGCGCTTAATGTTGTTTTACCAGTACCACTTAAACCAAAGAAAACAGCGGTATCTCCTTCTGCGCCTACATTTGCAGAGCAATGCATGCTTAAAACATTTTTTTGATGGGGTAAAATAAAGTTAAGGATAGTAAATATTCCTTTTTTTATTTCCCCCGTATATCCTGTACCACCAATTAAAATTATCTTCTTGGTAAAGTTGGTCATAGCAAAGTTATGCTGCCTTGTTCCATCTGTTGCAGGGTCAGCCATAAAACTAGGTGCATGTAGAATTGTCCACTCGGGTAAAAAATCTTCTAACTCATTTTCATGAGGCCGCAGAAACATGTTGTAAGCAAATAAATTACTCCATGGATTTTCATTTACCACCCGAATATTTAAACGGTATTTTGGATCTGCACAAACATAGGCATCTCTAACCCACAATTCTTTTTTAGACAAAAAAGCAGTCAGTTTTGCGTGCATTTTATCAAAGACTTCGGGCGTAATAGCAATATTATAATCATTCCAATTCACTGCATCTGCAGTTATATTATCCTTTACGCAAAATTTATCTTTGGGGCTTCTTCCTGTAAATTCACCTGTATTAATCAGCAGAGCTCCCGTGTCATTTAACTTTCCCTGCCCCAAATTTACAGTAGCTTCTGTAAGTTCTTTGGGCGTTTGCTGGTAATGAATAGGTTGTATTGTATTAATACCTAATGTTGCCAAAATATCATTGACTGTTTCAGGCATTTGCGATACTGACATATCATGTTTTTTAGTGAGGGCGCAAATATAAGAGTTGTCTTTAAAGTGGCAATTTTTTGAAGCACTCCATTTGTGTTTTTTAAAATATTTTTATTAAATAGCGAAGGATGAAAAGATATTCTTTTAAGTTTAAAAAGTTGAAGCGATATTATTAGATAATTTAAATCTTTATGTGAAAACCTATAAAGAGTAAACTAAAAAATAATTGGCGAAGGATGATTTTCTAAAAAAAATTTGTGATCAATAGTTATAAACTTATTTCCGGAATTTCTCCTTCTATAATTAAATCCGCTTTTGTCTTTTCTTGAATTTCTTGTATGGTAACACCCGCAGCTCTTTCCAATAATTTAAAGCCATGGGCTGTTATTTCAATAACGGCTAAATCAGTTACAATTTTTTTAACGCAGTTTTTACCCGTTAAAGGTAGAGAACATGATTTTAGAAGTTTACTTTCGCCTGAAGGACTTGTATGCATCATAGCGACAATAATATTTTTTGCACTTGCTACCAAATCCATTGCACCGCCCATTCCTTTAACCATTTTACCCGGAATTTTCCAGTTGGCAATATCTCCGTTCTCACTAACTTCCATAGCCCCGAGTACGGTTAAATTTATTTTGCCCGAACGTATCATTCCAAAGCTCATTGCACTATCAAAGATTGAAGACCCTGGTAATGTAGTTATTGTTTGTTTACCCGCATTTATCAGATCTGCATCTTCCTCTCCTTCAATGGGAAATGGCCCCATACCGAGTAAACCATTTTCACTTTGCAAGACCACGTTTATACCTATAGGAATATAGTTTGCAACAAGCGTGGGAATACCTATTCCAAGGTTTACATAAAAACCATCTTGTAATTCCTGCGCAATTCGCTGAGCTATTTGAAATTTATTTAATGCCATAGTAAGAAAATGAGCTGGTATAAAATGTGGAATTATGCAAATTTACTAACCTGCTTATGATGATGATGTGCTAATTTTTTAATACAAAGGTGTACTGTTTATTTTTAAGCATCTTATTATTTAGCTACCAACTGCTAATTGGCAACTTTCCTCACAGTTCGTTGTTCAATTCTTTTTTCATAACCAGTCCCCTGAAAGATATGCTGAACAAAAATGCCGGGTGTGTGTATAAAGTTTGGATCTAGCTCTCCGTCTTCCACAAGTTCTTCCACTTCTGCAATCGTAGTTTTTGCAGCCATTGCCATAAGCGGATTAAAATTGCGGGCAGTATCTTTATAAATTAAATTTCCGCTGCGGTCTCCTTTCCATGCTTTTACAATTGCAAAATCTGCTTCAAAAGCTGTTTCAAGTAAATATTCTTTTCCATCAAAAGTTCTTATTTCCTTTCCCTCTGCCACTTCTGTGCCTACGCCTGCTGGAGTAAAGATGGCAGGCATCCCATATCCCGCAGCCATGCACCTTGTAGCAAGTGTACCTTGCGGTATCAGTTCAACCTCTAACTCACCCGATAACAACTGTCGTTCAAATTCCATATTTTCTCCAACATAAGATGCAATCATTTTTTTTACCTGCTTTTTCTGCAGCATTAAGCCAATTCCAAAATCATCTACACCTGCGTTATTAGATATACAGGTTAAGTTTTTTATGCCTTTTTTTACAAGAGCGGCTATACAGTTTTCCGGTATACCGCACAAGCCAAACCCACCGAGCATAAGTGTTTGGCCGTCTGTAATATTTTTTATAGCGTCATCTGCATTCTTACTTAGCTTGTTCATTGATCGGTTTTATAATTTTTTTTAATCTCATATTTTCCCTAATTCTTCCATTTCTTACAACAATAGAATCGAGTAAAGGTTTTAAAAGTTCTTCGTGCTTTAAATAATAATCATAGCTTTTATAAAAAGATTTTCGGTCAGTATTATTTTTAGAAAATATTTTTAGCTGGATTTTTAAGTTTTCTTTTTCAAGATTTATGGACGAATCTTTAATAATAAAATCCTGTGTAAACACATCCGCCTGTGTGAGTTCCCAAACAATTTTTTCCATTTTATCTGAAGATAAAATAGATTGATTATTTTGTTTACAGCACAACAAAAAAAAACTAAAAAAGAAGCTTAAACATACTTTCATTATTTTAAAACTTCTTTATAACTATTTGAATTTGTAAGATCTAATTTAGAGAGCAACTCTACTGCTTTCGCTTTATCCTGTGGCTGCGCTTTTAAAAAGATTTTGATAAGTTCGTTTGACTTTCCCTGGAAGAAAAACTGGTTTATCATGGTATTTGGATTATCGTTATTAAAAACACCAAGAAGATTAAGCGTATTTAAAATTTCAGATCTGCCTGCATTTTCATCTTCATAAAACTTATCGAGACCCAGTCTGTAATAATTATAATAGATATCGTTTATAACAGCATATCTGGTATTGAGCATATTATCAACAAGCCAATATCTGTTGCGAATGCCATCAAAAGCTTTCCAGCCTTTTATTCCTCTACCATCAGGTGCATTGTTTACAATATTTTGAGCTTTTAAAAACGAGGCTTCTCCACCTCGGATGGCAAAAGATTCGTTATCAAAAGCAATAATCATATTTACATAATAGGCAAAAATTGCAGTAAGGTTAGATATTTGAGGATCATTTCCTGTAACTCGATTATCATTAAACTCAAGCTGTTGAAATTCAACATATTTAAAGATTACGTCTTCATCTTTAAAATTAATTATAGGAGAAAGATAAGATGTGTTAAAGACCGGTCTGGCCGCCTGGATGGTTAATGAACCTTTATAAATATTTGCTTCCTCTGTTGATTGAAGATTTAGAAAAAAAGTGCAATCAATTTTTTCATTTGGCGTATAAGCATCTTTAGTCCATTTTCTGTTGTTAAGAAAATTGTTTAATGCGGTTTGTAATGTTTGAAATGCATTGCGGTTTACGTTGTTTGTAACCTGCACTGCAGAAACTGTGACCCTTGCATTTAGCTCCTGCGCGTGCACAAAAGAAAAAATAAAAGAAGAAATAAATATTAAAAACACTTTGTTCATACTAGATTTTTAAAATTGTATTTATTATATCAACAGCTACAGCTTCTTTGCTTTTTATTTCAAAAGAAAATTTATTAAAGGCTTTATCAAAAATAGTAATTTTATTAGTGCTGTAACCAAAGCCGGCACCTTCGTCGTTCAAAGAATTTAAAATAATAAAGTCAGCATTTTTATCTTTTATTTTCTTTATCGCATTATTTTCTTCGTCTGCTGTTTCTAAAGCAAACCCTACCAAAATTTGTTTGTCTGTTTTTAATTGTCCAAGTTGTTTTAGAATATCCTTTGTTTTTTTTAGTTCAACAAATAACGTCTCCTCTTTTTTCTTAATTTTTTCTTGAGATATTATTACGGGGGAGTAATCAGCAACTGCTGCACACATAATTGCAATATCAGTTTCATTAAAACCGTTTACACATGCATCATACATTTCGGCGGCTGTATTTACTCTTATAATATTTATATTGACAGGAACAGATTCAACTGAAGGCCCTAGAACCAGAGTGACTTCTGCGCCTCTGTTCTTGCATTCTTCAGCAAGTGCAATTCCCATTTTACCTGAACTTTTATTTCCTATAAATCTAACCGGGTCGAGTGCCTCATGAGTTGGGCCCGCAGATATTAAAACTTTCTTTCCTTCTAAATTTTTATTTTTTTGAAAATAATGCTCAATGTATAGCAGCATATCTTCGGGTTCCATCATTCTCCCTTCGCCGATTAAACCACTTGCCAATTCCCCATTAGTCACCGGTAAAATTGTATTTCCAAAGGACCGAAGGAGTAAAATATTTTTTTGGGTTGATTGATGCAGCCACATATCTTCATCCATGGCAGGAGCAATAAACACCGGGCATGTAGCTGATAAATAAACTGCGAGTAAGAGATTGTCACACACCCCATTGGCCATTTTTGCTATGGTGTTGCAACTTGCAGGAGCAACAAGTATTATATCAGCCCATCTACCTAACATCACATGATTGGTCCACGCATCATTAGTATAAAGATCCTGTAATACTTCATTTTTGCATAAGGTTGAAAGTGTAAGAGCTGGTATGAATTGTGTAGCTGCCTTTGTCATTACAATTTTTACCTCAACACCACTTTTAATAAGTATTCTAACAAGGGCTGCTATTTTATAAGCAGCGATACTTCCAGTTACAGCGATAAGAATTTTTTTTTCTTTAAGCATACAAATAATAACGACGGCTTAAACCGTCGCTAAAATTATTAATAATTCTTTTAAAAAAATTTCAAGTACAATCCTAACTAAAAAGATCCTCATCATTTTTACGAAAGTAAACTTTGTCTTCTAAAAACTCTGTTGTAGCAAGTAAAGCTGCATTAGGCATACGCTCATAGGCACGAGATATTTCTATCTGTTCTTTATTTTCGTGAACTTCCTCTAAACTGTCCGTATGGCTTGCAAATTCTTCTAACTTACTGTGAAGTTCTTCTTTAACAGTAATATTAATTTGATTAGCTCTTTTAGCCATTATAGCTATAGATTCATACAAATTACCCGTTTTATCTTTCATATCAGATAATTTTTTAGGTTCAACGCTACTGCTCGTATTAGAGCTTTGCTGACGACGAAGTTTGCTCATTTGTTAGTTCTTTTATATTTTTTTGACTTAATTTACTATAATCTTCTGCTTCTTTCAATAATTTACTTTCAGGAAATCTATCCGCAAAATCAAGATATTCTGTTGTAACCTTTTCAAATCTTTCAATTTGCTTTTCAGGAACACTTAGTTTTGCGAATCTATAAAACGATTTAACCACCATCAATTTATATTCATCCGCCTTTTGAGATTCAGGATAATTGTTCAACAAACTATTAAAAGACAAGCCTGAAGATCTAAACTGGTTTAAATTATAATACAGCTGTGCAGAACGTGCTTCTTTTAATTCTAGTTTTGCTCTACCCTCATCAATAATTGCAGTTGCATCTTTTATACGTGATGAACCAGGATGCGTATTTATAAATATCTGCATCATGTTCATAGACTTCAACGTATTAACCTGCTCTAATTCAATTTTCGGGCTTTGTTTAAAATAACAGTATGCTCTTACATAATCTACTTCTTCAGCACGCGGACTATTAGGGAACACTTCTAAAAAACCTTTAAAAAGATTTTCTGCATCCTTATATAGTTTTTGATAATAAAAACAATAAGCCCATTTGTAGTACAAATCTTCAAACTTTTCTGTGCCTTTTACAGAGGGAAATAATTCTTCATAAAGTAATTGAGCATTTTTATATTTTTTCTTTGAGTAAAATTCATCTGCCTTTTGGAGTTTGTAAGATGTATCATTACTTTTTTGAATTTTGCTGAACTTACTACAGGAATATAACCCTATAAAAACAAACCCGACTAAGAGAATTCTAAATATTGCCTTCATAAATATTTGCGAAATTAAGATTTAATCTTCAAAAATGAAGCAATAAAATTTATTATCCAAAATTGCATCGTTAATGAAAATATAAACATTTCTTTAAACAAAAAGCCCTTTCAAAATTGAAAGGGCTTTTATAAAATTTAGTAATATTTAGTTTGATTTGATATCAACAGTGTTTTTATTTGCACCATCACTTACTTGGCAATTTGTAGAGATACGATCTGCACTGATACCTTCTTTTTCAACAAGATACATTTTAATTGCTTCGTTTCTTTTATTACATACTGCTTGCGCTGCCTTAGATGCTTCAGGATAACCTGTTACACTTACGTTACAAGTAGGATTGGCTTTCATTTTAGAAGCTACAGACGCAAGCATTGCTTTTGTATCGTTGCTTAAAGTTTGAACATTTCCTTTAAATGTAAGACTTGGGTAATCACTTGGACAAACAACTGCTACGACTCCTGTGCCCGCTGTTCCAATGTTTTTACAACATTCAGGATCAGGACATTTACCAACACCATCTGCATTTACAGGCTGACAAATTGTAGGAGTAATCAACTCTTTATCTTTACAATCTGGTACACCGTCACCATCAGTATCTTTTGTTACACCATGTGTGTCAACAGGACAACCCGCAGGAGTATTAGGCTCACGATCAAGTTCATCAAGTACACCGTCACCATCAGCATCGTTGAATACAGGCTTCGGTAACTTCATGTGCTTTGGTTGATTTAATTCACTGTAGGCATAATCTAAAGGGTTTAACCAAAATAATGGCTCAACGGCTTTTCCACCAAGATTAAAATTTAAATGGACTGAAGCATAATTATATGAATCGTAATCACGAGTTTGTACGGGATCAGAAACGGGATGTTCTTGCCATTGCTGACCATCCAACAAATCAGTTTTAAGCGCAGTAAATCTGTCTTCAATTGCTATATTAAATCTTCTATTTAGTTTGAAAGCAACCCCTGCTAAAGCTGTAAATGAAGGTTTTAAAGTTTTACCGCCAAGTCGAGGTACGCCACCATCGCTCTCTGCAGCAGTTTCGTATGTATCATCCATACCATTTCTCAATTCATTTCTTATGTCCTTTCTTCTTTTGTAGAGATTGGGTTCTGAAGCATACTTAGCAAAAATGGAATTAAAAAGTGCTCTATAAGGTTGATTATTAGCATCAAGCGCATTGATTTTTGTATTAAAAACCGAAACACCAATACCTGCACCTGCATATAGGATTACTCCAGTTTTTGCTTTGTGAAATCTTATATTATTTAACGTAAATATACCCTGAAGACTTAAATCCTGAAGTTTTGTTTTATAATTATAATATACATAATCTGCATTTGCATTATTAGCACCACTTGCATTTGCATTAACAACTGCACCGGAATTTGTTCTTATCGGAGCAAAATATGCACCCCATGCTGGATTTTGAGAAAAAGCATTTGATGCTTTCCAATTCTGACCTTTCATTTCCGTATTTATGTATTCAGCCCTAATCGAAAATAAATAACCTAAAGATTTTCTGAGGGTTGCACCGAAATTTGGAAATGTAAAGGGTCTGGAAGATACATCACTGCTTTCTTGAGCAACACCAAGACTTAACCCAAATTCTACCATATTACGAGGCTTTGCAGGAAAGGAATAACTGTTATTCCAGAATTCATTTTGTTGTCCCATTTTTTTGTTAGGAATAACAGATGAATCGTAGATATTATATCCACCATTCATATAGCCTGTATTTCCAGTTCCTGTTTGTGCAAAAGCACCAGCTGAAACTATTAAACAAATAGCCGTAAATAATTTAATTTTTTTGCTTACCATAACTTAAAAGTTGTTGAATTTTCGAAAATATTCTGATTGTTTAGATGCAAATGTAATTAACGGGATTAGATATACAAATTTTTTTTATCATTTATTTATAATTTAATCTTTGCTTTGCACTAGTAAATTAACTATTATCAAGACTAATGCCAAAGCCAAATAGTTGCATAGGGTAAGAAAAAAGATTTTTTTACTTAAAATTAAATCCTAAAATACCACTCCAGCGCCATAAATTGCTTTTTTTATTACATGAAATCCTTTCAAAACATTATAAGTGAAGAATTAAAAGTATTTGAATCAAAATTTTCAAATGCTGTTAAAAGTAATGTTTCCTTATTGGATACTGTAATGAAATACATTATTAAAAGAAAAGGAAAACAACTGCGACCTATGTTTGTGTTTCTAAGCGCAAAACTCCATGGAACCATAAACGAAAGTACATACCGTGCCGCCGCCTTAGTAGAAATGCTGCACACTGCAACACTTGTACATGATGATATTGTTGATGAATCTATGGAAAGAAGAGGTTTTTTTTCGATTAATGCCATATGGAAAAATAAAATAGCGGTTTTAGTAGGAGATTATCTTTTATCAAAAGGCTTATTATTATCAACCCAAAACGGAGAATTTGAACAACTTCGGATTCTTTCAGAAGCCATTAAGCAAATGAGCGAAGGGGAATTACTTCAAATAGAAAAAACAAGAAAATTAAATATCGACGAGGATGTATATTTTGAAATCATTAAAAACAAAACAGCATCCTTACTTTCATCAGCTTGTGGAGTTGGTGCGTATAGTACAACCCAAAATGATGAAATTTGTAGACAAATGAAGATATTTGGGGAAAAAACGGGTATTGCTTTTCAAATTAAAGATGATCTTTTTGATTACGGAACGGAAAAAATAGGAAAACCTACCGGAAATGACATAAAGGAGAAGAAAATGACTTTACCTCTTATATATACACTCAGTAACGTAGATAAACAGACCCGAAGAAAAATTATCTACATTATAAAAAATGATAGCATTAATAAAGAAAAGGTTAAATGGGTTATTGATACAGTTGTTAGTACCGGAGGAATAAAATACGCCGAACAAAAAATGCTTGAGTACCGAGATGAAGCTTTGGCAATAATTGATACTTACCCAACATCGGATGTTGGTAATGCGCTTAAAGATTTAGTACGTTATACAACAGACAGAAAATTTTAATATCATTGGAAAAAAGATGGAACATACTTTCATATAATGTTGAGAAGACAACGTACCTGCAAAACAAATTAAAAGTTAGCAGCACAATTTGTAAGATACTAACCCAAAGAAATTATGAAGATTACGACAGTTCTGAAAAATATTTTGTGCCTCTGCTGACGCAATTACACAATCCTTTTTTAATGAAGGATATGACCAAGGCTGTTGAAAGAATTAAAAGTGCAATTTCATGTAACGAAAAAATTTTAGTTTTTGGCGACTATGATGTTGATGGAACCACCTCAGTTGCAAGTATGTTTAGTTTCTTGAGCGAAATATACAATCAGCAAAATTTAGATTTTTACATTCCTCATAGGTACAGAGAAGGATATGGCGTAAGCAAAGCAGGAATTGACTTTGCAGCAGCAAATAATTTTACATTAATTATTTGTCTGGATTGTGGTATAAAGTCAGTTGAACTTATTGAATATGCAAATACGCTTGGCATCGATTTTATAATTTGCGATCACCATTTACCCGGTAATATCATTCCTAAAGCTGTTGCAATACTTAATCCCAAGCAAATTGATTGTTTATATCCTTATAAAGATTTATGCGGTTGTGGCGTTGGATTTAAATTGATGACTGCTCTCGCAATAAATTATAAGCTGCCTGAGGATATTGTTTACAAATATTTAGATCTTGTTGCTACAGCCATAGCTGCGGATATTGTACCAATGACTGGTGAAAACAGAATATTAGCCTACCATGGGTTAATTAAAATAAATACGAATCCGTTACCAGGCATTAAAGCATTAATGGAGCTTGGAGGCATCAGTAAAATAATGACAATTACCAATGTAGTTTTCATAATTGCCCCAAGGGTGAATGCTGCGGGCAGAATGGATGATGCTAAAAAGGCAGTGCAGCTTTTTATCGAAAAAGATACTGATAAAGCAAAGGCATTTGCAGAAATGCTTCACATTGATAACAAAGAAAGAAAAGAAGCAGACAGCAGCATAACGGAAGAGGCATTGCAAATAATAAAAGATAGTACCCTTTTACAAAATAAAAAAACCTGCGTGGTTTACAGCGAGCATTGGCACAAAGGTGTAGTTGGTATTGTAGCCAGCCGCTTGATTGAGCATTATTACAAACCTACCATTGTACTTACAAAGAGTGGTGATTATATTGCTGGCAGCGCCCGAAGTGTTCCAGGTTTTAATTTGTACGAAGCAATATATGAATGCAAAAATTTGTTGATGGCTTATGGCGGACATTTTGCAGCGGCAGGACTTACTTTAGCTCCCGAAAATTTAATTGCTTTTACTAATAAGTTTGAAAAAGTGGTTTCGGCAACAATAAATCCTGAGCTTTTAATACCTGAAATTATTATTGATGCAGAAATAAATTTTGATGAAATAACGGAAAATTTTTATAGTATCATTTGCAGGATGGAACCCTTTGGGCCAGAAAATATGCGTCCGGTTTTTATTACAAGAAAATGTACTGATTTTGGATATTCTAAAATTTTGAAAGAAGCACATATAAAATTTGTTCTTCGCCAAAAAGAAACAGTAATGAATGGTATTGCTTTTAACATGCACGAAAAATTCTCCTTACTTACCAACCAAAAAGAAGTGGATATTGTTTTTAGTATTGATGAAAACGAATGGCAGGGGAATAAAAATTTACAGTTAAAAATTATTGATATAAGATCAAGTGAAGCTTAAAAAATAATTTTTGAAATCCCAATATCTTCATGAAATCATTAAACTATTTACGTTACTATTTTTACCTTTTATATAATTGGGATGCAGGTATAGCGTTCCATATTATTAGAAATGAAGTCAGAGGAGAAAAAAAATACAACATTAATTCAACAGGTGCTGATTCTCTTAAAAGTTTAGAAAAAAAAGGAATTGATATTACGCATGCAACTATTTACATGCCTGTATCATATGATTTACTTGAACAATTTTTTGAAGAAATTAAACTATCCTCCTTTACGCATTTTCTTGATATTGGTTGTGGTAAAGCAAGAGCAATGTGTGTAGCAGCAGCTTATGGTATAAATAAAATAAGCGGCGTAGAATTATCAAAAGAATTGTACAATACTGCCGAAGAAAATATAGCCACAACAAAATTAAAATATCCATCTACCCATTTTAAAATTTACAACAACGATGCTTTTTATTTTGAAATTGAGGAAGATGTGGATTGCATATTTTTCTTTAACCCCTTTGATGAAACAATTATGAGCGGTGTGATGGAAAATATAGAAACAAGTTTGGAAATAAATCCAAGGGTGATGACGATTGTTTACATTAACCCATTAGAAAAACACGTATTGCAAGATTGGGGTTACGAAGAAATATTTCATTTCAAAAAAATGCATTACTTAGAAGGAAGCGTATTTGTAAAACTTAATGAATCATCATAAAAAAACCTGCGAACTTTAAGTCTGCAGGTTTTTTTATGATCAATTTTACATTTTAATGTTATCCATTGTTCCCCATCAGTTCAACACTTCTGCTAATAAACTGTGTAAGGTTTTTACCTGTTAACAAACCCTGAGAAAGCAAAGCTAAATCAGCAAGATTTTTTACAAGTTTTTCCTGTTGCGGAGCATCTGTTACTGCTAAAATATTTTTGTAAATTGGATGATTACCATTTACCGTAAGTGCAACCTCATCGGGCATTTGCGCATAAAAAGCAGCCATGCCACCACCTGCTGCGGCCATATCTTTCATTCGACGCATTTGCTCGGGCCTTGTAGCAGTGACCGGTGGTGCCTCTGCACTTAATCCTTTTACTTCTACATTTATATGTAAGCCTTCTTGCGGCTGTTCAAACAATTTTTTTAATTTTTCTGATTCTTCTTTTGTAAGAACACTTTCTGCGCCTTCTGTTTTATCAATTAAATTATCGGCAATATCTGCATCTACTCTAGTAAAAATAAAATCATTCCATTTCATTTCTACCGTATTAATAAAAGCAGCATCTACCAAAGTTTCAGCCTTTATTACAATGTACCCTTTTGCAGTTGCTTGTTGTATGTAAGCATCTTGTTGTATAGGATTTGTAGTATATAAAATAACCTGCTTGCCTTCTTTGTTTTTTTGTGATGCTGTTGCTGTTACATATTCTTCTTTAGTAAAAAACTTACCGGCGGTATCTTCCATTATAAAAAAGCTGTTTGACTTTTCTAGGAATTTATCATCCGTCATCATTCCGTACTTTACAAACAACCCAAGGCTATCCCACTTTTGTTCAAATTCTATACGTTCGTTTTTAAAAAGTTCTTCTAATTTATCAGCAACTTTTTTGGTAATATGTGCATTTATTTTACGCACATTAGGATCTCCCTGCAAATAACTCCTGCTAACATTTAAAGGGATATCCGGACTGTCAATTACGCCCTGCAACAACATTAAAAACTCAGGTACAATATCCTTCACTTCATCTGTTACAAAAACTTGATTACTGTAAAGCTGTATTTTATCTTTCTGTATTTCGTAGCTGTTTTTTATTTTAGGAAAATACAGAATACCAGTAAGGTTAAATGGATAATCTACATTTAAATGTATCCAAAACAAAGGTGTTTCGTTGTATGGATAAAGTTCTTTATAAAAACTTTCGTAGTCTTCTTTTGTTAGATCTGCAGGTTTTTTTGTCCAGGCCGGAGTTGTATTATTTAATGGTTTTGCTACAACAATTTCAGCAGGCACCTCTCCTTCTTTTACTTCCTTAACTTCTTCTAATTTTTCATTTACATCTATAAAATAAATAGGTACAGGTAAAAATTTACAAAACTTTTCTAAAATAGATTTTACTTTATAAGCATCTAAAAATTCTTTGCTTTCTTCATTTATATGTAGAACAATATCCGTTCCTCTCAACTCTTTTTCTGCAGGCTCTAAAGTAAATTCGGGGCTACCATCACATTCCCATTTTACGGCTGTTGCTCCTTCTTTAAAACTTTTTGTAATAACTTCTACTTTCTCACTCACCATAAAAGAGGAGTAAAAACCTAAGCCAAAATGCCCAATGATATTATTTTCATTCTGCCCTTTGTATTTTTCTAAAAATTCTTCTGCTCCACTAAAAGCAACCTGGTTTAAATATTTATCAACTTCCTCTTCTGTCATTCCAACACCACGATCGCTGATTGTCAATGTCTTTTTTTCAGCATCAAGCTTTATGTCAATCCGCAAATCACCAATATCACCTTTTGCTTCGCCGATGGAAGAAAGTGTTTTAAGTTTTTGCGTTGCATCTACAGCATTGCTTACTAATTCACGAATAAAAATATCGTGTTCACTGTAAAGAAACTTTTTAATAATGGGAAAAATATTTTCCGTTTGTACCCTAATATTACCTTTTTGCATATAAATTATAATTAATGTTCATGTTCGGGTGTCAATTAAAATGCCATTTTACCCTTTCTGACATGATGGCAAAAATTGTAAATTTAGAAACACTTAAAATTACAGGGATATTATTTAAACATATTATATTCACAGCTTGAAAAATAAAATCCACTTTATGAAAAAAATATTTACATACAAGTATTTATTATTACTATTTTGCATTTTCCCCTTAACTCATGTAAATGCACAAATTGCAGCGTGGGATTTTACTGGTGCTGCAGCCCCAATAACATTTACTGCAACAACATTTAATACAAATCTAGATGCTTCAAACTTATTAAGCAGAGGTTCGGGTGCCGCAGCAAGTGCTGGAACAAATTCATTTAGAACAGTTGGATTTAAAAACACCAGCATTTCTACTTCCAACGCAGCGTATTTTCAATTTACGCTTTCTGCGAACATAGGTTACACATTGTCTTTATCAACCATTGATGCTAAATTTTGAGGTACTGCCGGATATTATGCAACTCCTGGAGTTTCTTCTCAATTTGCATATAGTCTTGATGGAACTACATTTAGTTTAATAGGTTCGGCAGTACAATCTACCTCTTTAACATTATCGCAAATAAATTTAAGTACTATTTCTGCCCTACAAAATGTCCCTGCAAATATTACTGTTACTTTTCGATATTATGCATCGGGTCAAACAAGTACAGGAGGCTGGGGATTTATTTCATCTGCTGCTGGAGTAAATGGTTTAGCAATTGGAGGCAGTCTAACATCTACTATCTCCGCAGACGCAAACCTATCAAATCTTACATCTACTTCAGGTGCTCTAACTCCTGCATTTACTGCATCAACTATAAACTATACATCTTCCGTTGCCAACGCTGTTACGTCAACTACTGTAACTCCTACAGCAACGAATGCCAATTCAACCATAAAAGTAAATGGCGTTTCTGTAGCAAGTGGAAGTGCGTCTTCAACAATCAATTTAAATGTGGGGAGCAATACAATAACTACTGTTGTGACAGCTCAAGATGGTACCACAACAAAAACATATTCTATAACAGTAATGAGAGCAACTGCAGGAACTCCCCTATTAAATACAACTTCCTCTTTAACAGCTTTTGGAAATGTTTGTATTAATACTACAACAGCTGCAAATTCCTTTACATTAGATGGCAGTGACTTGGACGGAACGGCAATAGCTCTTTCAGCATTATCAGGCTTTACTTTTTCTGAAACTGTTGGGGGAACTTATACCAATACCCTGAGTTTTACTTATACCGGAACAAGTTTTACAGGAAAAATAATTTACATACAATTTTCACCAAGTGTGGTTAAATCTTATGATGCAAACATTGTTTTAAATGGTGGAGGTGTAAGTAATTATAACGTTGTAGGAAGTGGAACTGGCATAAATACTTCACCAACAGTTACAACAACAGTGAGTTCAAACATAAACGCAACATCAGCCACAATATCTGGAGTAATTAATTCAACTGGCTGTTCTTCCGTTTTCAGTTATGGTTTTGAATACAGTACCACATCAGGTTTTCTAAATGGTAGCGGCACACAGGTTGTTTCTTCAAATTTAAGTGGCGGAAATTTTAGTGCGGTTCTCAGCAACCTTACTCCAAATACACGCTACTATTACAAAACATTTGCTACAAATAATGGCGGTGCTTCTTATGGTAGCCAACTTGCTTTTACCTGCACACCTTTACCAGTTGTAATGTCTGTACAACCCGGGTTTAGTTACACAGAAACATTTGCAGATATTTCAAACTGGAGTAACTTTTTTATTACCGGTATTGGTGCAAATCGTTTTTCAGGATTAGGTCCAACAGGCGTTGGCGGTATTCCTAACGGGACTACCTTAACAGCTTCTTCATTTAGTTTTCAAAATTCAACTCCTGGTCCGCCGGTTGCACCAAGTGCTTTAAGTGGCGTTCATAAAGGAACTGATCAAACAGTTCCTACTCAATCAATAATTTTATTATCTACAGGTACAACAGATAATACTACATCTGCAGCTATAGATTTTTACATGGATTTTACAGGAGTAAATGCTGGTACATTAAGTTTTGATTATGCAGTTGTAAATAATCAAGCCGGTGATAGAAATGGATCAATGAGGGTCTATGCAAGTATTGATGGAATAACATTTACAGATATTACTTTTGCCAGTGTGCTCAATTTTACTAATAATATTGCCTTGACCGGATCTAAATCAAATATTGCTTTACCGGCCATTTTCAATAATAATGCTAATGCACGACTTAGATTTTATTACAGCAACGGTAGTGGCGGAACGACAGGTTCCCGCCCTAAAATAAGTCTTGATAATTTAAATGTAACTGCTGTTGCCAATACCCCTTGTGCAACACCTACTGCACCTGCTACAGCATTAAGTTTTGGAACAATAACTGACGTTTCTATACAGGGAAGTTTTGCAGCGGCAAACCCGGCAACAGACAGCTATTTGATTGTTATGAGCACTAACAGCAGTTTAATCAGCAATCCTGTAAACGGCCAAACGTATAGTATAGGAGACAATGTGGGAGACGGATCTGTCATATCAAAAGGTACAACCACTTCTTTTACGGCAACCGGCCTTACTGCACAAACAACTTATTACTTTTTTATATTTCCCATGAATGCAATTTGCACCGGTGGCCCATTTTATTACACATCTACCGTACTTACCGGTTCTGCAACAACAATTGCAGGTTTACCTCCTTGTGCTTCTCCAACAAATCAGCCGACAAATTTAATTTTTGGCAGTTCTACTACAAACAGTATTAATGGAAGTTTTACTGCAACTGCTGCTGATCAGTATTTGGTTGTAAAATCTACTTCAGCTGCACTTGGCGCAGATCCTGCAAATGCTACATCGTATAATGCAGGCGACGCTTTAGGAAATGGTATTGTTGTTCAACGCAGTACAGCCACGACTTTTATGGCGAACGGTTTAATTCCAAACACTCCCTATTTTTTCTTTGTATTTAGTTTAAACAGCCAGTCATGTATAAATGGTCCGGCATACAATGTTACAAATCCTCTGACGGCATCGCAATCGACTATTCCTTTACCTCCATGTACAACGCCAACATCGCAGGGTACGTCATTGTCTTTAGCAACTTCCAATACATCAATATCGGGTACATTCTCCGGTGTGAGTTCTGCTGATAATTATCTAATCATAAAAAGTACCTCAGCAACTTTAGGAGCTGTACCTGCAGATAATACGGACTACAATGCAGGTGATATTTTTGGAAGTGGAATAATTTTAAGTAACACACCAAGCACTACTTTTTATGCAACAGCATTAACAGCAAACACCACTTATTATTTTTTCATTTTTGCAGCAAATAAAACCTGTTCGGGTGGTACAAAATATGCCACTCAGCCTGCTCTAAGCGGAAATATTACTACAACTAATGGAGGAGCTAATAATTATTATTTTGGCACTTTACATTCTCATTCGGATTATTCAGATGGTAATGCAGATAATCCTGGCTTTACACCTGCACAGGATTATGCTTATGCAAAAAATTCTCTTTGTATGGATTATTTGGGCATCTCAGAACACAATCATTTTTCTTCTCCAAATCAACCAGGCAATCAGATTAATAATTACCACCAGGGTTCACTACAAGCAAATAATTTTACTTCGACCAATTCAAACTTCTTAGCCATGTATGGAATGGAATGGGGTGTAATAAGTGGCGGCGGGCATGTAGTTGTTTATGGTGATGGTATGGATAATTTATTTGGCTGGGAAAGTGGAAGCGGAACTTGGGGAACAGCAGATAATTATGATGTTTTTGTACCCAAAAGTGTTTATACAGGGAGTACGGGTTTGTTTAAAACAGTCAATGATAATATTGTAACAAATACATTTGCTACACTTGCTCATCCAAATTTAACTGACTTTAATAACATTGCAGGCATTGCTTATGATGCTTCGGCAGATAGTGCAATTGTTGGTGCTGCTGTTGAAAGCGGTCCTGCATTTTCAACAAATACTACTTATACAAACCCGGGAACCTCACTTTCTTATTTATATTATTATCAGTTGCTTTTATCTAGAGGTTTTCATTTAGGTCCTACAATTGACCATGATAATCATAATACAACATTTGGCCGTACAACCACCTCCCGTACTGCAATAGTTGCACCCTTACTTACAAAAACTGCAATAGTTAGTGCAATGCGAAATATGAATTTTTATGCCACGCAGGATTGTGACACAAAAGTTGATTTTACCATTAATACAAAAATTATTGGTTCAATAATTTCTGATAGATTTGGCCCTAATATTTATGTGTCGTTAACTGATGCGACTACAGCTGTTTCTTCAGCAGTTATTAGAATAATGTACGGTGCTCCGGGCAGTGGAGTAACTGCTGTAAAAATAGATTCTGCTATTGGAAGCACTTTAGCTTTTACCGATAATAATCTTGTAGACATGGCTACAGGTTATTATTATTTGGATATAACAAACGGCACAAGCAGAATAATTACTTCACCGATTTGGTATACAAGAAATGATGCACTCATGGCCTTGCCCGTAAAACTAAATTCATTTACAGTACAAAAAGCAAACAGCAGTGCCCAATTAAATTGGTCCACCGACCAGGAATTAAACAGTAGTTATTTTAGTGTTGAAAGATCATCCGATGGCAGAAAATGGAATAGTATTTTAAGAGTGAATGCTGCAGGCAACAGTACTACAGTTAATAATTATAGGGCATTTGATAACACCCCAGTAAACGGAATAAATTATTACAGGCTTAAACAATTTGACGTTGACGGGAAATTTGAGTATTCGATTGTAAAAAGTGTTTCTTTTAACAAGGTCAATAACATAACTATTGCACCAAACCCCGCAAAAAATTTTATAAATATTTATACAACAAAAAATCAGAATATTGTTTTAAATATTCAATTAATAGATGTTAGCGGTAAGCTTTTAAAAAGCATAGCATCGGCTGCAAACCTTACCAAAATAAATATAGAGGGTATAGCAAAAGGAATTTATTTTATTAAAGTAACGGATGATAAAATAGTTACTACACAAAGAGTAATAATAGAATAAAAAATAAATTTTCTTTTTGATAAAAATGGCTTCCAGTTCTGGAAGCCATTTTTGCATTCTAAAATATATTCTATCAAGATAGTAAGCCTGGAAATATAAAAGAGACGTAAACTGATGACAATTTTTAAAATATATTGTATAATTTTATAATAGGTTTATAATTTAAAATTATGAAGTCAGTTCCCAAAACCGTTTCTCCGTTACTATGGGTAATTATATCTGCCATTGGATTTGTGTTGTTTTTAGGGGCAGCTATCGCATTTTTATTATTAAATGATAAAATAGGAATTATCAAACCTCAGATTTATTTTTTTCTGCTGGTAATTTTAGGGTTGGTTTGTGCGGCTTTTTTATCAGGTGCATTAAAATCTCATGCAAAATATACAGGTAAAGTTTATGGGGGCACGCTCGAACTTGGTGGTCCTGTGTTGGTTTTAGTTGTATTGATTTTTCTGGGCTTTAAGTTTATGCCTAAAAAAGATATGTTTGTTTTAAAGTTTAATGTTTTTGCAAATCCTTCTAAAACAGCATTGATAAATGACGGGCAGATAAAACTTTTTTTAAGCAAACCGGATTCTCAAAAAATAATAAACGGCTATGCATCTTTCACAGATATAGACACAAAATACCAGGGCAAAAAAATTGATGCACTTGCCATGGCAGATGGCTATGAAACAAACAGTCAAACGATAACCGTACCGGCTGCAGATATGCCAGTGGAATTATTTTTAATTAAAAAACTTGACTCGGTAAATGTATCCGGTATTGTTATACATAAAAACGGACAACCGGTAAAAGATGCCCTTATTGTTTTTGAAAATGGAGTAACCCGATTAACAACAGATTTGCAGGGAAATTTTAGTTCTCCTTTACCTTTTAAGGATGGAAAAGAAATTAGTGTAAGAGTCTATGATGGAGAAAAATTAGTGTACAATGGTTTGCAGATATTATCAAGATCAGTAAGTATGACTTTACAAATTGAATAAAATGAAATTTTTACAGCTAATATCATTTGTTTTTTTAAATGAAATTTGTGTTGCTCAAACCATTTCATTTAAGGCACATTTTTTTTATAAAAATGAGTTGCTTAAAAATTTTACTGCACTTGTAGATGGCAATGAGGCGAGTACTAATTTAACCGGGCTTTTAATAGCTCCGGTTCTTGCTGCTAAAACACAAGTGAAATTACAACCCAAGGATAAAAAATTTATTATTTTATATCCCACAGGTGGCAACGTTTTTATTCCAAAAGATAATTCACTTGTGGTAGAAATTATTCTTGCAGGTATAGCAGATGATCCTAATATAAAATTATACCAGCGGGTTTTAAAAGAATTAAATGAATCTAAAAATAAATCGTTGGAAGCACTAGCTCCTATAAAAAAACGATTTGATTTACTGGAAGCGCAATTAATAAAACTGAATTATTCTTCAGAAGATTTGAGAACTGCCCGAGAAAGACAGGATGGAATTGATTTGTTTTTTCCTGAAATTACAAAGTCACTTAAAAATTATCTGGTACAGGTTATTGATTTAAAAAATGCATTTAAATATACTTCAGACTTTGCTTTTACCAACCCAAATGCACTGCAAAAATTAGTACAGGCTGTAACTGATTATAACCCATGTTTTGAAAAATTAAATGATAACAACAGCATGTATAGGCAAAAAATAATGGCATATTGGCAAAACGATTCTTTAAAAAGAGAATATGAAAATGTGGCTGATTACATTCTAAATGATATTCATAAAAAAAATATACTTCCTCTTAATGATCTTAAAAACAAGATAAATAAATATTTTTTGGGGGAGTTTCCCGATAATAAAAATGACATAAAAAAAAACATTCAGCAACAAATTTCTGAAGCTATACCTGCGCTCACAAAAAAATTAGAGCTGCTGGAAATTAATTTGACAGCCTTCATAAATCGTTTATCAGATTATTAAACCTTAAAACAAACAACATGAAAAATTTAATTTTATTTCCTTTATTAATGTTGAATTTCTTAATGATAACTTCCTGCAGCAAATCAACTGATCAACCTGCAACGGATACTTATATTCCCGATTTATCTGCGGCACAGTGGACCAATGTAAATGATGCTGCAGATTTAATTTTCTTTTTCAATACACCTCCTGCGGGCTCTGCATCAGGAACCTTTAGTGGGAACAGAAATGGCACAGCAAACTCCGGAGGTTTTACGGGCAGTTATACTAATTCTGCTATTCAATTAGTTTTTACAGATGGTGTTAATAAAAGTCGAACTTTCACTGGTAAGATTAATGGCGCTAATAATCCCGTAATTATTACTATTACTACTCCTGCATCGGGCGCTAATCCTGCTATTACTTTATCTTTTAAAAGATAGTTTTATATTATTCCACAATTTCAACATCATTTTCATGAATGATGGGGGCATTTTTAAAACGTAAAATAATATTGGCTGTCGTTACAACATCTTTCTGGCAATAGGTAGCAATGCGCTTCATATTAATTTCTTTTTCTTGAGCATTTCCTGTATGATATAATTCTCCAACCATACTTCCATCAATATCATTTTTAGAAGAAGGCACACCCATAGCCGCAGCTAGTAATTTTAAAGAAGTAAAATTTTTATAATCGCCAAAACGCCAATACTGAAATGTGTCTACAATATTTGTTTCCCAGGGTTTCATATTTTGGAAATCGAGATAAGGAGGAATGCGCATATTGTTTACCAGTAGCCGACGGCAAATAAATGGGATATCAAATTCTTTTATGTTATGCCCTGCAAAACAC
>JANXTG010000093.1 GCA_025352525.1 Ferruginibacter sp. | reverse complement strand
GTCAAGTTCTTTTTTATACATACTGTAATCGTATCCTTTTACATGCATGAAAGAGTAATTATTTCTGTATAATCCCGGTACTCTTTTAGTGGCTATCAATGCAGCTTCAATAGCAATTGTGCCCGAGCCACACATCGGATTTATAAACGGTGTTTCACATTTCCAAATACTTGCGTACACAACGGCTGCAGCAAGCGATTCAAGCATTGGTGCTTTACCTGGTATTTTTCTGTAGCCATGTTTAGAAAGTGTTTCGCCGGAGGTATCTAAAAATATTTCTGCATCTTCTTCTTTCCAGTATAAATGAATGACCGCTCCGTTTAATACAGCGCCGGAGTCAGGTCGGGTGCCCGTTTTATCTCTGCATCTGTCTGCAATGGCATCTTTTACTTTTACATTGGCAAACAAATTATTGGTAATAGTTTCATTGCTTACATTACTGCTGATGGAAAAATATCCATCTGCGGGTAAAATATCTTCCCAGGCAACATCCAATAAAACATTGTAAACATCATCGGCATTTACAGCCCTAAATTCTTTGATGGAAAACAACACCTGGCTTGCGCAGCGAAGGTTTAAATTCAATCTGATACAATCCTGTAAATTCCCGTAAAGTTCAACGCCGGTTTTAAAAATTCTTACGGGTGCGTATCCAAGATCTTTTATTTCCTGTTCCAGGTATATTGACAGGCGATTACTACACGTAATAATAATTCGGCTGTCTGTATTAAATATTTCCACACTGCAAAAATACCAAACTTACACTATCAAAATCTACAATAACAGTTAGCTGCAAATATTTGCAAATTCATAGTTGCTTAACTTTACAAAATGAGAATTTTTTTAGTAGGTTTTATGGGTGCAGGCAAAAGTTTTTTAGGAAAAATATGGGGAGAAGTTTTTTCAATTCCTTTTTATGATCTTGATAAATTAATTGAAGATGAAGAAAGAATTACTGTGGAAAATATTTTTGCAACCTTTGGGGAAGATTATTTTAGGGAAAGAGAAGCAGTCGTATTGCGAAATACAGATAGGTTTGAGAGCTGCATCATTGCATGTGGCGGTGGTACTCCCTGCTATTTTGATAATATGAATTGGATGAATAAAAATGGCATTACTGTTTTTTTAAATGAATCAGAAATTAATATTTTCAATCATTTAAAAAATGATAAAAAAATTAGACCACTGATAATTGAACAAGATGAAAAAACTCTTAAACAGTTTATAACAAACAAATTGCAGGAACGAAATCCCTTTTACAACGAATGCCGACTCGTTCTTACAGGGGATCAACTAAATAGAGATGGGTTTGTAGTAATTCAAAAATATATAAACGAATAACCTCAATTGTAAATTAAAAAAATGAATAAATCTTTTTTAAAGGCCGGTGCATTACTGGGAGCGCTAACAATAATATTCGGTGCTTTTGCAGCACATACTATTAAAAGTAGGGTAAATGCAGAAACGCTTGCTATTTTTGAAACCGGAGTAAGGTACCAGATGTATCATGTGTTTGCCATTATATTGGTAGGAATTATTTATAAAGATTTTCCTTTCAAATCAATGTTATGGGCAGGCAAATTATTTTTAGCAGGAATAATTTTATTTAGCGGTTCTCTTTATTTGTTAACTTATTTTAAAGCAGCAGGCAAGGAAAATATGAACTGGTTGGGCGCAGTAACACCATTTGGTGGAATATGTTTTATTGTTGGCTGGTTTTTAATCTTAAAAAGTTTTTACAAAACGAAAAAGGGACTTTAATTAATTTTTATTTGCATTAAAAACATACACACAAACAGGCAAACAATTTAAAACAGTTTTTACCTTGCTGCGTAACGTTTTTTATTATCTTTAATGCCATGGCGGAAAAAATAAAATCCATAAAAAAAAATACCAAAGCTGCTGAAGCGTTGAAGCAGGAAAAAGAAGAAACGATAGAGGTTAAAGATCTTTTAAGAGACGAGCGTACCCATAAAATTGCAGGAAGTTTAAGTTTGTTACTCGCCATTCTTTTTTTTATAGCTTTTACTTCTTATCTATTTACCTGGGATGAAGACCAAGATAAGGTCTTTAAGGAAGGATATAAATTACTTGCAGGAACAGATACTAAAGTTGCTAATTTGATGGGCACGTTTGGTGCTTTTATTTCTCATTTTTTAATTTATAAAGGTTTTGGTGTTGCTTCTTATTTAATTTGTACCTTCTTTTTTATTATTGGTATCAATCTATTTTTTGGTAAAAAAGTTTTCTCTGTTTTTAGGAACATAAAATATTTGATTGTTGGGCTTCCACTCTTGAGTATTACTGCTGCGGTAATAATGCAGGGCAATGAATTTGCATGGGGTGGTGCCGTGGGCGATATGTGCCGAGATTATCTCTACAATGCTATTGGAAAAATAGGTACTATAGGAATTATTGCTGTCGCATTTTTAGCATATGTAATTTGGCGTTTTAATCCTTCATTTAAATTACCCGGCAAAGTAGTTAAAGAAAATGCAGCAGATAGTTTTTCAAACGAAATTCCGGAAAATGAAATTGATGAAAATAATGAAATTGGGTTTGAAACTGCAGCCACCGGAAATATGCTAAGCCACAATGCGGGCATACTAAATATTCCAGATCAAAGTCCTCAGTTTGATCATAATCTTTCCTTATCTGAAAAAGAAGAACAGGAACAAAAACGAGGTGCTAGAATTTTAAATACCGTTGTACTTCCACAAAAAAAACAACCTGAACTTTTAATAGAAAAAGAATTTGATGATGATGCAGAATCGGTTTTTACTTCAACAAAAAAAACGGTTGGTAATGATCTTGAGTTAGAGGTAAAAACAGCACCAGAAGTTTTTGAAGAAGAAATAATCCAACCTAAAACTGCAGCAGATGTAAACAAACTGCTGCCTTACGATCCTATTTTAGATTTGCGTGATTATAAATATCCTTCAGTAGAATTGCTGGAAAATCATGGCAGCGAAAAAGTAATTCAGGATCCCCAGGAGTTGGAAAATAATAAGAACCAGATTATTTCTACACTTAAAAATTACGATATTGAAATACAAAAAATATCTGCTACAGTAGGGCCAACAGTTACTTTGTACGAAATTATTCCTGCTGCAGGCGTAAGAATATCACGAATTAAAAATCTTGAGGATGATATTGCTTTAAGTCTTGCAGCGCTTGGTATTCGTATTATTGCACCCATTCCGGGTAAAGGAACCATTGGTATTGAAGTGCCAAATACCCGCAAAACAATGGTGAGTATGAAGACTCTGCTGGTAGATGAAAAATTTCAAAAAAGCACATTTGCCTTGCCTATTGCCATTGGTAAAAGAATTGACAATACAAACTTTATTGTAGACCTCGCAGCCATGCCACATTTGCTAATGGCAGGTGCTACAGGGCAGGGGAAATCAGTTGGCTTAAATGCAATACTTGTTTCGTTGTTGTATAAAAAACACCCATCACAATTAAAATTTGTACTGGTAGATCCTAAAAAAGTGGAGCTCAGTATTTACAAAACAATTGAAAAACATTTTCTTGCAAAATTGCCAGGAGAAGAAGAATCAATTATAACAGATACAAAGAAAGTTGTTCATACATTAAATGCACTTTGTATTGAAATGGATAACCGCTACGATCTTTTAAAAGAAGCGGGTTGCAGAAATATTAGAGAGTACAACGAAAAATTTGTTGCACGCAAACTTAATCCCGAAAAGGGTCATGATTTTATGCCGTTTATTGTTTTGGTGGTTGATGAGTTTGCAGATTTAATAATGACTGCAGGCAAAGAAGTGGAAATGCCGATTGCACGCCTGGCGCAGCTTGCAAGGGCAATTGGTATACACCTCATTATTGCTACACAGCGCCCTTCAGTAAATATTATTACTGGTACAATTAAAGCAAATTTTCCTGCACGTATTGCTTTTAAAGTAAGTAGTAAAATTGACAGCCGTACCATTTTAGATACTGGCGGTGCTGAGCAGTTAATTGGAAAAGGGGATATGCTGATAAGTTATAATGGTGAGGTGGTGCGGCTGCAATGTGCATTTGTTGACACACCCGAGGTAGATAAAATTGTTGAATTTATTGGTGAGCAACGTGGTTATCCTGACGCATTTTTATTACCTGAATATGTTGATGAAAAAGAAATGGATGCAAAAGATTTTGATGTAAACAATAAAGATGCATTGTTCGAAGATGCGGCAAAACT
>JANXTG010000065.1 GCA_025352525.1 Ferruginibacter sp. | reverse complement strand
TTACAAACAACCTGATTTAAATTGGGAAAATCCTGAGCTTAGAAAAGAAATTTATGCCATGATGAACCGGTGGTTTAAAAAAGGTGTGGATGGGTTTAGAATGGATGTAATTCCTATAATTGCAAAAGACACATCGTTCCCCGTAATTACTCAAAAAGAACTGGATGAAAAATATGGCGGTGGCTGGTTTACGTATTTTGCCAGCACACCTGCAGTACATACTTATTTGAAGGAAATGAATAAAGAAGTACTCAGTAAATATGATATTATGACGCTTGCTGAAGGGGCCGGCACTACAAAAGCAACGGCCATGAATTTTGTAGACCCAGAGAGACACGAACTTGACATGAGTTATCATTTTGAAGGTGTAGATATTGGTTATGAAAAAGGAGCCTATAAAAAAATGAATCCTAACTGGAGTCTGCTGGAATTTAAAACTGTGTATTCTGCCTGGGATAGTGTTTTTGCAAATAAAGGTTGGGGCACAATTTATTTAGGCAATCATGACCAACCCCGGATGGTAACCCGCTGGGGTGATGATGCCCCGGAATTTAGAGCTGCATCTTCAAAAATGTTAACCACTTTTTTATTAAGCATGCGTGGCACACCTTACTATTATTATGGGGATGAACTTGGTATGACAAATATAAAATTTGATAAAATAGAAGATTACAGAGATATAGAAATGATGGCGGAATACGGCAAAGTAAAAAATGCGGGTGGGGATTTGAAAGCTTTTTTAGAAACTCAAAAAAATGGTGGTGCACGTGATAACGGTCGCACTCCAATGCAATGGGACAGTTTGGCAAATGCAGGGTTTACAACCGGTATTCCTTGGCTAAAAGTAAATGATAATAAAAATGAAATTAATGTAGCTGCTGCAGAAAAAAATGCTAACTCAACCCTACATTATTTTAGGAAAATGATAAAACTTCGCAAAGATAATATTGATCTGTTGGTATATGGAAAGTATACATTGCTTGATGCGCCAAATGCTGATGTATATGCATACACAAGAGAAACTGATAAACAAAAAGTACTGGTATTACTTAATTTTAAAAATAAGATTGCTGTGTTTGATAAGGGTAAAATGCAATTAGGAAATGAACTGATAAATAACATGCAAAATTTAAAGATCGAAGGAACAAAAGTGATGCTTCAACCCTATCAGGCATGTATTGTAAAACTTAACTAATTATTTAAAAGTAAAATGATTGTTTAAATTAAATCTATTTCATGTTCAATAAAATAAAACAACTTTTACCGTTTTTCTGTTATTCGTTTCTGTTATCATTTCTATTTTGTATAAATGCGTGTAACACAAAAAAAGAAAATACAAAAGCGATAAAAAATGACTGGTGGAAGGAAGCTGTAGTTTACCAAATTTATCCCCGCAGTTTTAAAGACAGTGATGGCGATGGCGTGGGAGATTTAAAAGGAATTATATCTAAATTAGATTACGTAAAAAGTTTGGGAGTAGATGCAGTTTGGCTAAACCCAATCTATGCATCACCCAACGACGATAATGGCTATGATATCAGCAATTATAGGGAGATTATGAAAGATTTTGGCACAATGAAAGATTTTGATTTGTTGCTGAAAGAAATGCACAGCAGAGGAATAAAATTAATTATGGATCTTGTAGTTAACCACAGCAGTGATGAGCACGAATGGTTTAAACAGGCAAGAAGCTCCCGTACAAATCCTTACAGAAATTATTATCATTGGTGGCCTGTAGAAAAAGGAAAGCCTCCCTACAGATGGAGCTTTTTTGATGTTAACAGCGATGCCTGGAAGTTTGATTCGCTTACCAATTCCTATTATCTACATTATTTTTCAAGAAAGCAACCTGACCTTAACTGGGAAAATCCAAAATTAAGAAATGAAGTGTACGATATTATGAAATACTGGGCTGATAAAGGAATTGATGGGTTTAGAATGGATGCATTTCAATTCGCATCTAAAGATACCACATGGCCGGAGTTACCAAAAGGCTACGAAAAAAATGTAATAAAATATTATGGTCTCGGCCCTCACCTGCACGAGTATATTAAAGAAATGAATAAAGAAGTGCTGAGCAAATATGATATTATGACGGTGGCAGAAGGAGCCGGCAGCTCACCAAATGAAGCACTGGATTTTGTTGACCCTCAAAGAAAAGAATTAAACATTGCTTATCATTTTGAAGGAGTTGATGTAGGCAAAAATATCAGTGAATTTGGTCTGGAAAAATACAAAGCTATTTATTCACGTTACGATTCAGTCTTTGCAGAAAAAGGATGGCTTTCTATTTTTTTAGCTAACCATGACCAGCCACGTATGGTAAATAAATTTGGAAACGATGCACCCGAATTTAGAGAAGCATCTTCCAAAATGCTTACCACATTTATATTGTCTATGCGTGGTACGGCATTTTATTATAATGGAGATGAACTTGGAATGACCAATATAAAGTTTAATTCAATAACCGATTATAATGATGTAGCTACCAAAAATAAATATTTAGAAATACAAAATAAGGGCGGCGACACAACAGCTTATATAGAGCTGCAAAAACTTACTTCAAGAGATAATGGCAGAACGCCGTTTCAGTGGGATACTGCAGCAAATGCAGGTTTTACAACCGGCACACCATGGTTAAAAGTAAATTCAAATTACAAATATATAAATGTGGTTACGGAGATAGATGATAAAAACAGCCCTCTTAATTATTTTAAGCAAATGATACAATTACGTAAAAATAATAAGGAGTTATTTGTTTACGGAAAATATGAATTAATTGATAAAGCCAACCCTAATGTATTTGCATATTCACGCACATCAGCCAAAGAAAAAATATTGGTACTCTTAAATTTTAATAAAGAAATCAGCCGTATTGTCTTACCTAAAGGTTACAGTTTGGGAGATGAATTGATAAATAATTTGCAGCCCTTAAAACTGCAGGGTTCAGATATTTCATTACAACCTTTTCAGGCTTGTATCATTAAACTAAAATAATCTTAAACGTTTTTAAACATCTATTTATGAAATTTATTTTTGGAATAGCATTATGCAGCATTACAGTTAACAGTTTTGCACAAACAAAATTTCCTTACCAAAACCCTGCATTAACCATTGAAAAACGTGTTGCAGATTTGCTTGGCAGAATGACTGTAGAAGAAAAAGCAGGGCAATTAAATCAATTAAATGGCGGTGCATTTACCGGCCCTGCAGTAAATAATGTAGGGCAAAATGAAAAAATAAAAATGGTACAAAGCGGTGCCGTTGGCTCCTTATTAAATGTGGTTGGCGTGGCTGATACCAGAGCAATACAGACAGAGGCTGTAAAAAGTCGACTTCATATTCCACTAATTTTTGGTTACGATGTAATACACGGTTATAAAACAATTTTTCCTATTCCACTTGCGGAAGCCTGTAGCTGGGACTTAGAGGCTATTGAAAAAAACTCCTCTATTGCTGCAAAAGAAGCATCTGCAGCCGGCGTGCACTGGACCTTTGCACCAATGTGCGATGTTAGCAACGACCCACGTTGGGGCAGAGTAATGGAAGGTGCAGGCGAAGATCCTTATTATGCAGGGTTGGTTTCTGCTGCCAGAGTAAAAGGATTTCAAGGAAACTTAAATGATAACAAACATGTATTAGCCTGCGTAAAACATTTTGCTGCTTATGGTTTGGTAGAAGCCGGCAGAGAGTATAACCAGGTAGATGTAAGTAGGGTAATGCTTTGGAATAAATATTTGCCACCGTATAAAGCAGCCGTAAATGCAGGCGCAGCAACAGTTATGAACGCATTTAGTGTAGTGGATGGTGTGCCGGCAAGTGCAAACAAATACCTGGTGACAGATGTATTGAAAAACAAATGGGGCTTTAAAGGGTTTGTTGTGAGCGACTGGGCTTCTTTTGGTGAAGAAATAAATCATGGATATGCTGAAGATGAAAAAGATGCTGCTCTAAAATCTTTACAGGCAGGAAGTATGATGGATATGGAAAGCAAAATTTCGCAAAAATATTTACCGGAATTACTGAAAGAAAAAAAAATAACTACACAACAATTGGATGAGGCTGCAGGAAAAATTTTGTACCAAAAATTTAGACTTGGTTTGTTTGATGATCCTTTTAAATTTTGCAATGAAGCCAACGAAAAAGCTGTAATGTTTACGGCAGAAAACAGGGCAATTGCAAAAACCGCCGCAGAAAAATCAATTGTACTTTTAAAAAACAATAACAATATTTTACCGCTGGATAAAAATAAAAAAGTAGCACTTATTGGTTTTTATGCGAACAGCAAACCCGATTTGTTTGATTTTTGGATTGGTCAGGGAAACAGTAACGATGCTGTTACAGTTTATGAAGGGCTAAAATCTAAAATAAGCAATATCAGCTTTTGCAATGGGTATAATGGCGATAACAGCAGCAGTGAAACGCTGATAAACGAAGCAATACAAAATGCAACTGCGGCTGATGTGGTTGTAGTAAATATAGGCATCAGTGGAAAAATGGCCGGCGAAGATCGTTCGTTGGCATACCCACAAATAAGTGATGGACAAATAGCATTATTGAAAGCATTACAAAAAACCGGAAAACCTGTTGTTGCACTAGTTTCCAGCGCAAGACCTTTAATCCTTACGCTAGCAGAGCCGCTTGTAGATGCTTTAGTACAGGGATGGATTTTAGGTACTGAACATGGAAACGCAGTTGCATCCATGCTTGTAGGAGATTACAACCCTTCGGCAAAAACTGTAATGACATTCCCGTACGCCATCGGACAGATACCTATTTATTACAATCATTTTAATACCGGGCGACCAACCACTACAGACGGACTGGGCAATTGGTACAGTCGTTACAGAGATATTCCCAACGAACCGCTTTATCCTTTTGGTTATGGGTTAAGTTATACTTCTTATGATTACAGTGAGGTAAAACTTTCTTCTTCAACTATCACAAAATCAGCTACACTAAAAGTAACTATTAATGTAAAGAATACCGGCTTAATGGATGGGGAAGAAACAGTTCAATTGTATATTAGAGATTATGCTGCATCTGTCATAAGACCTGTTAAAGAATTAAAAGCTTTTAAGAAGATTATGATTAAAGCGGGAGAAACAAAAGAGGTAAGTTTTTCATTAACAAAAGACGATTTATCTTTTTATGACGCTGATGGAAACAGTATAATAGAAAGTGGCAAATTCAGTGTATTTGTAGGTCCAAATTCACGGGATACAAAAAAGGCAGATTTTATTTTAAACTAAGTATTAAATAAAAAAAAATATTTTAACTAGGCATAAAATTATTATCATAAAAAAGAATTTTTTATTAATCTCTGTTAGTTTTAGTCCATTTTATTTAGGATTAATTTTGCTCTTTTTACTTACGTAGAAATTAATTCATGATTTCTAAATATGAACACTTTATGAAATCAATTATTTTTGTACTGTTACTTTTTATAAAATCTTTTACCATAGCACAATCAACTTCATATACAGAACAATTTAGACCACAGTTTCATTTTTCTCCGGAAAAAAACTGGTGTAATGATCCCAACGGTTTGGTTTATAATAATGGACTTTATCATCTATTTTATCAGCACAATCCTTTTGAAAATGTGTGGGGCCATATGACGTGGGCTCATGCCACTTCTAAAGACTTAATACATTGGAAAAACTTGCCAATTGCAATAAAAGAAGAAAATGGAATAATGATTTTTTCCGGAACCTGTGTGGTTGATGAAAATAACACAAGCGGTTTTGCCAAAAATGGTAAAATACCTATGGTTGCTATTTATACCGGACATATTGAAAACGTAAACCAATCTCAAAACATTGCATATAGTTTGGATGATGGTGTGACATGGACAAAATATTCTAACAACCCAGTTTTAGATATACAGAAAAAAGATTTTAGAGACCCAAAGGTATTTTGGGATAACAGTAAAAAATATTGGGTGATGTTATTAATGTTATCGGCAGAACATAAGGTACAGTTCTATGCTTCTTACAATTTAAAAGAATGGAAACATTTAAGTGATTTTGGTCCTGTTGGAGATACTTCAGGCGTTTGGGAATGTCCCGATTTGGTGCAGGTACCAATAGAAGGAAATACAAACAAAAAGAAATGGTTACTTCAAATGTCGCAAAATGCCACTATGCAATATTTTGTAGGTGAGTTTGATGGTCAAACATTTACAAATGAAAATTCTACAACTGACATTTACAGGCCTGATTATGGGCCAGACTATTACGCTGCCATAAGTTACAATCAATTACCTAAACAGCATTTACCTACGGCTATCGGTTGGATTAATAATTGGAATTACGCAAACAATATTCCAACTATACCGTGGAAAGGTGCCATGAGTTTACCCCGAACTTTAAGTGTAAAAAAAGTAAATGAGAATTGGGTGTTAATTCAAAAAACAGATCCGGCAATAAACAGTTTAAGAAAAAAATTGGTAACAATACCCGATGCAAGTTTAACGAACAGCAAAAAAATATTTCCTGCAAAAAGTACACAATTTGAGCTGCAATTATCAATTACACCCTTAGAAAAAAATACTGTAAGTGCAGTAAGAATTGCAGTAAACGATAATACTTATTTTGAAATTGCTTACAATAATGAAACACAAATCCTTTCTGCAGACAGAAGCAAAACCGGCAGCGACGATTTTAGTGAACAATTTAAAAAAATGAATATTTATGAAAAGAAAATTGCTTTAGTTGATAATAAAATTGACCTCCAAATTTATTTTGATAACAGTATAGCAGAAATATTTGTAAACAATGGCGAAGCTGTTTTTACGTTTCAACTCTTTCCTAAAAAGAATAATCTAGCAATTGAGATTGTAAGTAATAATAAAACATTTTTTAGCAATATTAAATTTTGGGAAATGAAAAATATCTGGAAATAATATCCAGAAAAAATATTAAAGTTTGTGCATTAACCTACGAAGTTTGGTAAAAAATTAATACAGGTAAAACTTATAATTTTCTATTGTAGGAAGCAGCATTTTACCAGCTCATCATCACTACCCGCCCGTCATTAATGGGTTAAGTATGTAAGTACAATTTTAAAAAAGAACAACAGTATTTACTTAAAAAATATGAATTTAAATTTTCTGTTTGTGAGTCCACAATAATTTTATTAAGCAGAATTTATTCATTCAGCAGGCTTATGAAAAAATAGTTCATACCTTCCTTTAAATAAATTAATTTATCCAAACTATTTTGGCATTCTAATAAATTAATTACCTATTGGTAATTAAAAAAACAGTCTCAAATTAAAAGTTTAATAATGAAAAACCTTGTAACGCTTCTTGTCTTTATAATTTTGTCAAAGATGGTCATTGCCCAAAAAACGCCTGATAAAATTTATGGCCAGTTATTTACAGATATACAGACTTCAAAAGTTTTTTCTGATAATAAAACTTTTGTTGACTGTGCGCCAAAGCGCAAACCGGCAGATATAATGTACGATTATGGATTAGCAAAAAATGCAAATTTTAATCTCAAAAAATTTGTTGAAGATAATTTTAATCTTCCCTCCGCACCGCCTGTAAACCAACAAGAGCATGAAAAGGATGTAGCTAAACACATTAGTAATTTGTGGGGCATTTTAAAAAGAGAGGCTGACAAAATAGTCGTTGGCTCGTCTCTGTTACCGCTACCATATCCTTACATTGTTCCGGGGGGCCGTTTTAGAGAAATTTATTACTGGGATAGTTATTTTACCATGCTCGGTTTAAAAGAAAGCGGCGAAATAGTTTTAATAGAAAATATGATCGATAATTTTTCCTTCCTCATAAATACTTACGGGCATATACCTAACGGCAACCGTTCGTATTATTTAAGCAGAAGCCAGCCGCCATTTTTTTGTTTGATGGTTGAATTGCTTGCAGGCATTAAAGGAGATAAAGTTTACAAAAAATATTTACCTCAAATGCAAAAGGAATATAATTATTGGATGCAGGGAGCATCAACATTAAAAAATGAGACTTCTTTCAAAAGCATTATTAAATTAAATGACGGAACAATTTTAAACAGGTATTGGGATGATTTAGAAATACCAAGGCAGGAAGGATATACAGAAGATGTAAAAGTTGCAGAAGATGCTGTTACAAAAAAAATGATGACAATGCGTTTTGCAAGCCAAGCTGCCATGAATAATTTTAAGACAGAACAGGAAAAAAACATTTACAAAAATCTTCGGGCAGGTGCCTGCAGTGGCTGGGATTTTAGCAGCCGGTGGTTTAAAGAACCCGATAAAATATCTACCATCCAGATTTTGGATATTGCGCCAGTAGATTTAAATGCGTTAATGTATAAAATTGAAACTTTACTTGCCAAAGCCTATAAAATAACAAAGCAGGAAAGTCAAAGCAGGCAAATGACCACGGCTTCAAATAAACGGTATTTAGCCATTGAAAAATATTTTACGAGCAAAGATTTAAATTTTTACAGCGATTATAATTTTAAAGAAAAAACGACTACTAATATTGCAACTGCAGCGGCATTATATCCGCTTTGTTTTTTTAGCAATTCCTCTCAAGATATTTTAAAAAAAGGTAATTTGGCCAAAGCCTTTATCGAAAAATATTTATTAAAAGACGGAGGTCTTTTATCTACCCCAAATTTAACCGGCCAACAATGGGATGCACCTAATGGATGGGCACCACAGCAGTGGATGGCTGTAAAAGCTTTGGAAAACTGTAACCAAAAACAATTGGCAAAAGACATTGCAACCCGTTGGATAAAATTGAATACCGAAGTATATTTAAGAACGGGCAAATTGATGGAAAAATATAATGTAACAGATACTCATTTGGAAGCCGGTGGCGGAGAATACGCAGGACAGGATGGATTTGGCTGGACCAATGGCGTTCTTTTGGCACTGATAAAAAAATACGGACCTAGAGAATAATTATTTTGGTTCTAAAATTAGAAATTGATATGGTTGTAAAATAAGCATTTCATGATCGTGCCCTACCGAATATAACTTTTGGTGCCAATGATCAAACAACTGTTTTGGGACTAGGTCATTTTGTTTAAAAGTATACCAGCTTATACTTGTCACAGTATTGCTAAAATTAAAAACGCAGTAAACTCTGTCATTATCCCAGGCACGTAAAAAACCTGCAATTTTTGTGTTGGAAATATTTAACCAGGTAAGGTTTTTTTTATCTGCTATTACATTTAATTTTTTTCTAAGGTTAATTAATTTTTGGGTTGCTGTAAAAATTTTATTTTGTATGCTGTTTTTTTCTAAATACGCATCATGCCATCTAATTATTGGCCGGTGCATCCAACGGTTATCATAACTTTTATCAGAGTCATTTAAGTAAGAATAATCATTTGTATAACCCTGTTCATCCCCATAGAAAAGCATGGGCAAACCTCCAATAAAAAAACTCTGCGCCTGCATTAAAATTATTTTTTGAATAGCAGTGTTTATTTCATTTTCATTTTGGTGCTCAAGTGCTTTTTCCAAACCACAAAGCGATGCAAGGGTGCCGCTTATTCTAGCATCTCCTGTTTTTTCATTTACCGAAAACAATGCACCTTTAGCAGGCGTGTTAGGATAGGAACCTGAATAATATTCTTTTAAAAAACGCCTGTGTTCATAAGGGTTAAAGCCTGCATCGCCTATAATTTTGTCATCGTAACCCAAACCTATATCATCGTGACATCTTGTATAGGTTATCCATGTTGTGCCATATGGTTTTTGTAATATTTGTTCTTGAGCAGCTAACATTACCTGAATATCTGCTGTGCCAAGTGCATCCCATTGTAGCGCCATTTGTGTGGCATTATATGCAAAGTCAGATTCTTGTGCCAAATATTTCCCCGTACCAAAATATTTCATTATTTCTGTTGGCGCTACTATTGCCTCAGCCAATAATGCCATGCCTGGTGTAGCAACACTTACACATTGTTTTATAAGCTGTAGAATGGAATGTGCTTCTTCTAAGTTTTGTCCTGATGTATTATTCTTTTTCCAGATAAATGCAGGTGCATCTATTCTTAAAACATCAACTCCGAGGTTTGCATAAAAAAAAATGGTATCCATCATTTCATTAAAAACAGCCGGATTTCTATAGTTAAGATCCCACTGGTAATTATGAAAAACAGTCATTACCCACTTGTTTAATTCTTGTACATAGGTAAAATTTCCGGGAGCATTTTGAGGAAAGACTTCCGGCATCGTTTTTTCAAGTTCATCAGGTATAGTTCTATCATTAAAAAAATAAAAATAATCCTGGTATTTTTTTTCGCCCTGCTTGGCTTTTAATGCCCACGCATGTTGGTTCGAGGTATGATTTAAAACAATATCTAGCATTAGATACATACCCTTTTGTTTCATCTCTTTTTCAAGTGCATTAAGGTTTTTTAAAGTGCCGTATTTTTTGTCAATTTTTCTAAAGTCAGATACTGCATATCCTCCGTCACTTTCATTTTGCGGACTTTCAAAGACTGGCATTATGTGCAATAAATTAATACCAAGGGTTTCAAAATAATCAAGTTTTTTTTGCAGATTGTTTATAGTACCACAAAACCTGTCGATATACAAACTCATACCACAAAGGTTGTTGTTTAAAAACCATGACTCTTCTTTATTTAATTGTTTGGATAAGTCTTTATTTTTTAAAATATCGCTTCTTTTTTCAAAAGCATTGTTTATAATCTTTAGCAGATTTTTAAAGCCGGTTTGTGCATCGGGATGATTTTGGTATAATTTATTAAATAATTCTACAATATTTTCTGTTGAATGTTCAAAACGAAGATTAAATTTCTTTTCAGCCACTTCAATAATATCAGACATTATACTAATTTTTTTTATTTAAAAAATATTTTTGTCTAAATGTTTAAAAGCTTCCATTGCACCATAATATTCACAGGTTTTAGCTCCTGCTTTATTGGCGTTGCCCACAATAGTTTGCCAATCGGACAAAGCTAATTTTTCATTTGTAAGCCTGTCCATTTTGCTCAATTGAAATAACAACGCACCTACAAATGCATCGCCGGCGCCGGTTGTATCTATGGCAGTAACAGGTACACTAGGCACCAATACGCACGCTTTTTTTAACCCAAGTAAAGTTCCCTTTTCGCCTAAGGTTATTGCAAATGTTGCTTTTGTTTTACTGAAAAAAACATTTGCAGCATCTTCCACATTCTCTTTACCTGTCAGTAACATAGCTTCTTCATCGCTCACTTTAAAAAAATCGCAAACCGTTAAAAACTTCCACGATTGTTCGATAAAAGACTTTGTATTATTCTGAAAAAGCAGTTGACGATAATTAGGATCAAAACTTATAAATAAATTTTGATCCTGAGCTTTTTGCATCAAACTATAATACGCCGTTTGCAGCGGGCCGGGTAAAAAAGCTGTAGCAGAACCAAAATGAATAATTGAAAAATCATTCAACGGGATGGTATCAACTTCGTCTTTTGTTAACTGTCCGTCAGCACCTCTGTTAAAATAAAAATCCCTTTGGCCATCGTTCATCAGCGATACAAATGCAAAAGTGGTAAAGTATTTTTCATCCTGTAACATGTAATCGGTAACAACATTAAAACCCTTCATCACCTCAAGTAAATGTTTTCCAAAAGGATCTATACCTGTTTTTGCTGCGAGCCATACCTCACCTCCAAGTGCACCTATTGCAGCAGCAACATTTGTGGGCGCACCGCCTGGTTTTTTAATAAAGTTGTTTCCATCGGCAAGTGCACTTCCTGTATCGGTACAAATCATATCAATAAGGGCTTCGCCAATACAAAGTATTTTATTCATATAAATTTTATTAGTGCCCACCGGTAGATGGTGTAGTCATTATTTCGTTCGTAAGTTTTTTTGATTTTATAAACGTTGTCAAACAAGCAGCTATTAATAAAAATATTCCTGCAAATAAAATTGCCTTGCTGGAATCATTATTTAAAAAATGCTTCATTATATATCCAAACGTAATTGTTTGGATAAACATTGGCAAAACGATCATCATATTAATTATACCCATGTAAACTCCATATTTTTCTTTGGGTATTTCGCTTACTATCATTAAATACGGGATACCCATCATACTAGCCCAGCCTATACCAAAACCGGTAATTGCCACATAAAATAAGCCCAGTTGATGTATTTGAGAAAATGCTATAAACCCAATACCGGCAAGCAATAAACAAAATACGTGTACTAATTTTGGGCTGTATTTTCTAGCAAGCCAGACCAAACTAAATGCAACCAAAAAAGTAACAATATTGTACCAGCCATTTATACCTCCGGTTGCAGAAACTGCTTTTTCGTATTTCTTATTGTTGGCATCAATTATAATAAGAGAATCCATTTGCGAGGTTGAAAAGTTTTCCGAAGGAATCTTATTTTTAAAACTTTCATAGATAGAAAAAGGCGTGGATGATTCCGTAAAAATTTCTTTTGTATTTAATTTATTATTCTCTGCAAATTCTTTTGCTCCTTTTTCAAATCGAAGGTATGAGTTGTAATTTTCATCCAGCGCTGTGCTCATTTTTATACTTTGCCAACCGTAAGCATTTTTTGCTACAGCCTTACTGGAATTTTGCCAGTAACAAAACAATGCATACCATTGAAATAAATAAACCAACGCAAGCATCCACATTACTTTCGGCATGTTTTGTATAGCTTTTGTCACATCTGTAAACGGAGAAAATATATTTAAGGGCTTAGCTTTCATCTCTGCAAGTTCTTCATCGGTTGGAGGAATTTCAGGAGTAGTTTTCATACTCCACCACACACTCGTAATAGAACAAATTGCACCTAAAGTAAAAGATGCAAAAACCCAGTTTGGGATTTTACCCGTTTTGCCCATAAAAATAAGTGGGAAAAGGAGCAAAGAAAAATTGGCAAGCGTTTGCCCAAAACCTGTAAAAAAGCTTTGTGCCTGAAAGCCGGTAGGCTGCTGGCTCGGATCAAGTTTGTCGGCTACAAATGCCCTATATGGCTCCATTGCCGTATTATTACCGGCATCTAAAATCCACAATAATCCTGCTGCCATCCACAACGAACTGCTAAATGGAAAAGCAAACAATGCAAGGCTGCACATTATAGCACCAATAAAAAAATAAGGCTTTCTTCTTCCAAATTTTGGATGCCAGGTTCTATCACTTAATGCACCAATTATAGGTTGTACCAATAAACCTGTTAGCGGGCCTGCAAGGTTTAACCATGGAATTTGATCTGGACTGGCACCTAAAAAATCGTATATGGGATTTACAGCACTTTGCTGTAATCCAAAGCTGTATTGAATACCAAAAAAGCCGACGTTCATATTTATAATTTGCCAAAAACTTAAACGGGGTTTTAGTAAAGACATGCAGTTAGTTTATCCCTAAAAATAAGTGTTTTAAAGAAAACTATTTAATGAAACCCTAATGAACAATTACAATTGCAGTTGCAAACGATTGATGTGTGAAAAAATTATCAAGTATAATTAAAAAACATTTGCTGTATTATGATATTATTTAAATCTTAAGAGTGTTTGTACAATCATTAATTTAAGTCTACTTTATTTAATTTCTTTATCCTTAACTATTGTAAGGTCTTCCAGCAAAACAGTCATGGGCATAATGCCAACCTGAAGAACTGCTTTCTTGCCTTTAATTTCTTTTACAATTCCTACTTGTATGTTTTGGCGCATTTTGATTTGTCGCCAACTTTTACCCCCCCCTTTATTTCTATAAATTTTTCGTAAAGCTTTTTCTCAACTTCGTTTCGTGTCTCTACGAAACGTTCGCTTCAATCCTTTGGCCATATAAATAATGTTTGAATTGATCTTCACGGATTAAAATAATAAAAACATTTGATTAGATCCTTTATTAGAAAGTAGCTTGGCATTCTAGTAGATAATAACAGTTGAAAAAAGATCCGCAGCGCCGCATAGCAGGGATAGAAGCGGAAATACTTTTTTGATGCCTTTGAACAAAAAAGATTGTAGTGCATAGCCCGTTACAAATGTTTGTCTTTGTATTGTTGCCCATGCTCCTCCTTCGGTGTACAGGTCCAAAAAAAACACAATATCTATTTCTCCATCATAAAGTCGTAAACAAGTTTTGAAATTTCGGCCAACGGTTGTATCACTTTCTTTTCATCACCCTTAAAACGGGATAATAATACCAACACATATTTTCTACCATCAGGTAAAAAAACAATTCCGCCGTCATGCTGAATGCCAGTGATTGAGCCTGTTTTGTGAGCCACCTTTACATTTGCGGGCAACAATGCGGGTATAATTTCATTGAATTTTTGATCCAGTAATATCTTTATCATTTGTTGAGAAGCTGTGATACTTATAACTTTTTCATTGGCCAGTTGTTCAAAAATTATCAGGTTGTCAAAGGCGGTGGTGGAGTTGTTCAGCCCTTTTTCAAATGCCTTGGTATCTTCTACGCCACGCAATACTTTCATATCGTTTGCGCCCAATCTTTTCATTGTTTTCATCACGCTGTCTGCACTTACTTTTTCGATGAGCATATTGGTTGCAAGGTTGCTGCTAAGTATGATCATTTTATAAGCAAGGTCAGCAATGGTTGCCTTCTTGCCAAGATTTTTATACAACTCTAATTCACTGTCATCGGTGGAATCTAGTGAATACAAACTGCCATCAACAATACTGCTGAATTCGTTTTTAATTGTAAGTGAATCATTCAATGAAAAGCTTGCTGCGGCTGCCTGTCGATACAATTCAATCAGCACCGGCGTCTTCATAGTACTGGCTGCATGAAAAGATATTTTTTCATTTATCAAAATGGTTTCCCTGGTTACAAGATTTTTAAATGCCACACCAAAACTGGTGCTGTCAATGGCCAGTTTTTTTTGAATTTGATCTTTTAAATCAGCAAGTGATTTGGTATGTTTTTTACATGCCATAGTAAATAAAATCAACAGTGAAAATAGTATCCCTTTCCATTTATACATGAGTTGTGATTAATGTTGTAAAAGAGTTTATTTGGTGAGTCCATTAATTACCTGATGCAGCCTGTTATATACATCGGGCAATACCTTTTTAAAACGCTCGTAAGTAGCATGCACAATATTGTTGGTATCAAAAGGTACATATTTTATATACGCCTTTTTTACTTTTTCTGTACGACCATATTTATAGGCATAGGTAAACCAGCCATAGGGCTGAAGCTCAACTTTTTTTAATAAAATGTTGGGCACAGTGATAAAAAATTGGTTGCGGATGGGGTTAAGTTTTGGTAAATTTAATCGCTGTTTTCTTAAAGCAATGTAAGCTTCCTTGGCGGTTTCTACACCGGAGTCAATCAATGCTACATTGTCAGGCAAATATTTACGATAGATAATTTGGTTGGCTGATTGATACGACAAAAATAAGTAGTAACATGACAAGAGTAAACTTTTGCATAGCATTGTATTGTATATGAAAGGTAAAGCAAAAGTTTAACCTGTTGAGCATACAATTGGTATTGGTGGCTTCTATTACAAGGCTAAATTTTTTAGAAAGCTGTAATAATTCATTAAGCAAAAAATTACAACTATCCCTAGAGTTAGATAGAATAAATTTTTATCCTTGTGGCAAAGCAGCAGTATCTATCCATTTTTTTGCAAAGGCTGTATCCCAGCCATGCTTCCATCTGCGGTGGCTCCATAAATAATTTGATGGATCTGCTTTTACCCCTTCTTCTAAAAAATCTCTGTACAATCTGGTTAGCTCTCCGTTGCTAAAAAGGCTGCCATCTTCGGTTATAACCTTACAGTTAAAATGATAGTGACCTCTTTTTATTTTCTTCATGTTTACAAAAACGACTGCGGTTTTGTAGCGCATTGCGCCTTTTTCAGGACCCATTAAAAAAGGCGCCGGTTTACCAAAAAAGTTTAACCAAAAGCTGTGCTTTACTAGTCCGGGGTTTTGATCTGCAATTAACCCGAGTGCATACTGGCTTTTCATTAAATGTGGCATTCTTGTCTGGTAATTATGTTTCTCTACCATGGTAGCACCAAACTTACTGCGTATTTTTAAAAATAACCTATCAATTGGTTTTGCCTGTATGCGCAAATAAATTGCCACCCACGGTATGGTAAGCGAGTGCGATATGGCAAGGCTGGCATACTCCCAGTTCATTTGATGGCCGCTGTGAAATTGTATGTTCAAACCTTTATCAACAAGCTTTTTTGCATCATCAAAATCAATGGAAGCTCTCTTTACAAATTCTTTTTCTGAAAGGCTTAGCAGCTTTATTGTTTCTATAAAATTATCAACAAGGTTTTTGTAAAACTGTTTTGCAATATGGTTAATTTCTTCAACTGACTTTTGTGGAAATGCAATTTTAAGGTTATCTGTAACTATCTTTTTTCTGTAGGCAAATACATGAAAAAGTAAAAAAAAAGCAAAGTCGCTTATAGCATACAAAATAAAGAACGGAAGCAGCGATACGAGGTACAAAATTCCGTAAACAATATAATACATGCCTTTTTATTGAAAGCGTAAAGTTAGGTGAGTGAACGAAATTGAAAATATTATAAATATGATATAAAAATTATTAGCTCTTATAAAATTGTATTCTGCAAAATTTTCTGCTTGTTGGGATAATCAGTATTAAAATGCAGCCCTCTGCTTTCTTTGCGTAACTCAGCGCTTTTTATAATAAGGTATGCTACGGTTATCATATTCCGCAGTTCGCACAATTGCGGCGATACTTCGGTGTGCTCATACAAATGTTCTGTTTCTTCATGCAATAAATCTATTCGTCTGTTTGCCCTGTGCAACCTTTCATTGTTTCTCACAATACCTACATAATCACTCATCAGTAATTTCATTTCTTTAAGGCTCTGTGTTATTAAAATCATTTCTTTAGGAGCGGAAGTACCGGCAGTATTCCAGTCAGGAAAAACCCTAACAACTTCCGAAGCAAGACCAGCAATTGCACTAGATTTAATCGTATCTATAAACGCACGGTGTGCAAAAACCATTGCTTCTAAAAGGGAGTTACTGGCAAGCCTGTTGGCGCCATGCAGACCTGTGCTCGCACATTCTCCGGCAGCATATAAATTTTTAATAGATGTTCTCGCAAACTCATCCGTTTTTACGCCGCCACAACTGTAATGCGCAGCCGGAGAAACAGGTATCATGTCTTTTGAAACATCCACGCCAATACTTAAACACTTTTCATAAATATTTGGAAAATGTTCTTTAAAGTTTTGCTGGTTCATATGCCTGCAATCGAGGTACACAAACTCAGTTCCGTTTATTTTCATTTCATTGTCAATTGCTCTTGCAACAATATCTCGAGGTGCAAGGTCTTTACGCTCATCGTACCGCTCCATAAAGGCTTCGCCTGCTGCATTGCGCAAAATACCGCCGTCGCCTCTCACTGCTTCTGTAATTAAGAATGAATGTCCACGTACACCGGATTCATATAATGCTGTTGGATGAAACTGTATAAACTCAATATTTTCAATTCTTCCTTTTGCTCTGTAAACCATAGCCACACCATCTCCCGTTGCAATTGCCGGGTTAGTGGTACTTCGGTAAACCTGCCCATTACCACCCGTTGCAAGCATAGTAATATCAGCAATAATTTTTTCTATTTTATTGGTAGATAAGTTTAAAATATACACACCATAACATTCAATATCTGGGGTAGATTTTGTAACCAAATAACCGAGGTGATGTTGCGTAATAATATCCAGTACAAAGCAATGATTGATTAATTCAATATTGCTGCATTTTTTTATTGCTTCAAGCAGTGCACGTTCCATTTCTTTGCCGGTAACATCTTTGTGGTGCAAAATTCTGTTCTCGCTGTGTCCGCCTTCCTTACCCAATTTATAATCGCCTTCAGGATCTTTGTCAAACTGCGCACCCCATGCAATTAATTCGTTTATCCTTTCCACACCTTCCTTCACAACAATCTCTACAATGTGTGGGTTGCAAAGCCCATCACCTGCAACCAACGTATCTTCTATGTGCTTTTGAAAACTATCATGGTCAAAATCTGTAACACCTGCAATGCCACCCTGCGCATACTTTGTGTTGGTTTCATCGCTCTGCGTTTTGGTAAGAATGGTAATTTTTTTATCCGGCATTTCCTGCGCAGTTTTAAGCGCATAAGTAAGCCCAGCTATACCCGAACCAATTACAAGAATATCTGTTTGCATCTATAAATATTTTTATCTCTGTATATTTTTTGTAAGACCATTTGGGGCTTTGTGCAGTGAAACGTTTATAAACACTGGTTCGGGCTTCTACGGCTACAGTATTTTTTATCCAAATATGCCTTCGGCATTTGTATAAAAAACACTCCCCTTCGTCACCCGCAGCCCTTAATCATTTAATCTGTCTTCAACATTTACCTGCCGTGTATGTTGCCGCAGGCGCTGCCTGCATTTCCTATTTTTTCTTGCTACTAATATTACGCACCGATGGGGCTTTAGCAATGAAAAATAAATAATTTTAAAATCTACTTTACCTTACCTAGCCCGAATATTCCTAACTCCTAACTCCTAACTCCTAATTCTTGCTCAATCCACACACCGCTTTCCTTTAATAAATTTATCAATTCATCCACCGCCACTTCACTGTTTATATTTTTCTTCACTACCTCTTTTCCTCTGTACAAAGTTATTTTTCCTACACCGCTACCCACATACCCAAAATCTGCATCAGCCATCTCACCTGGGCCGTTAACGATACAACCCATCACAGCAATTTTCAATCCTTTTAAATGATTGGTAACATTTCTTATTTTACTTGTGGTTTCCTGCAGGTCAAATAAGGTTCTACCACAGCTTGGACAACTGATATATTCTGTTTTTGAAATACGGGTACGCACTGCCTGTAGAATAGAAAAAGAGGTATTGTTTAAAAACTGGTAATTGTTGGTTGCAGCCAAATAAGTTCTGCCGCTTACTTTATCATTTACAATTTTAGATGGATCATTTATTAACCAGATTCCGTCGCCCATTCCATCTAATAATAAACCACCGACTGTTGCGCTAAATTCTATTAACTGAGCATCAATAGTACTCTTCATACTTTCTACCGCTATCACAATTGGGCAATGTATTTGTTTGCTTTCAAGCTCATTTACAAACATCCTCATTTGCTGCATGGCATTTTTCTTTGCAGAATAAATACACAACACAACATTGCTTGTCTCAGCTAATTTTTTTATTAATGCACCATTATTTTCTTCTACACAAACAGAAATAAAATTAAGTTGTGCATGTACTTTTTCTGTAGCTAAAAATTCATATGGTGTAAATAACGGGAAGCATTTTCTTTCATCTGTAGTTGCATTTTGCCACACTTTATAATTAGATATAAAATTCAATGTTCCGGGCAAAGCGAAGTCAATCAATTTATCTGAAGTGTAAATATAATCAGCAGCAGCATCTGCAATATTCCATTTATCAGTCACGGCATCGTATCTGTAACCGATGGTCTGTAAATCAGCAGCAGCAATAGTTTTAGCCAACATAAAATCTGCAATTACAATTGGCACATTTTTTCCACCAATATTATTTGCCGCATCTGTCGTGCGTCTTTTATATTCAAATGGAGAATAGAAGAGGGCAGGTTGATGGTTCGTAGTTGGTGGTTCGAAGCTATCCTGATGCTGAATTTCAGTCGCCTTATTAAAACCATTTAACTCCGATGTATTTGATTCTAGATTTAAGTTCTCTTGTGTCTCATATCTAACATCTAATGTCTGATATCGCTCTAGCAAATCTTTACAAACCGGTATTTCAAATTCAGGATCTTCAGTAAGGCTCACCCTTATCGTATCCCCAATACCGTCTTCCAATAAACTGCCAATTCCAATAGCGGATTTTATTCTTCCATCCTCGCCATCGCCTGCTTCGGTTACACCCAAATGCAATGGGTAACATTCACCAAACTCATCCTGCATATGTGTTATAAGCAAACGGTAAGCCTGCACCATAACCAATGGGTTGCTGCTCTTCATGCTCAAAATAATCTGGTGATAATTTTCACCTCTTGCTATCCTCAAAAACTCCATCGCACTTTCCACCATCCCAATGGCAGTATCGCCATAGCGACTCATAATCCTATCACTTAAACTCCCGTGGTTTGTACCAATGCGCATGGCAGTACCATGTTCTCTGCAAATTAAAACAAGTGGTGTAAAACGTTCTTTAATCCTGTCTATTTCCTCAGCATATTCAGCATCGGAATAATCGATCTGTTCAAACTTTTTCTTGTCTACATAATTGCCCGGGTTCACCCTGACTTTCTCAATAATTTTAGCTGCAATTTCTGCGGCATTTGGGGTAAAATGTATATCGGCGACCAATGGAATATTGTAACCAAGTCGGCGTAATTCATTTTTAATATTAAGTAAATTTTCTGCTTCGTTTTTTGACGGGGCTGTTATACGTACAAGCTCTGCACCTGCTTCTATGCAGCGAATAGTTTGTGCAACGGTAGCAATGGTATCCATTGTATCGGTGGTTGTCATCGTTTGTATCCTTATCGGATTATTACCACCAATTACGAGGTTGCCAACTTTTACTTCCCGGGTTTTTAAACGCTTGTAATTTGAGAGAGATTCGCAATATGAATTCATAAATATTCTAAAAAAGTGAATGTTACATTCAGAAAAATCATTGCAAAATACTTACTTGCAATATTGCATAAAGGTAAAAAATTATTTATACATTCTTATGGCGGAATGGGGAAATGGGTTTACCAATCCTTCTCGGGTTTGTTAGGAGATGAAGTGCCAACTTTGTGCAATTTATCCTGCAGTTCTTTTTCTTTTTGTAATAACGCCTGCAATTTTTGCTCGGCATCTTTCTGCGTTAAATTACTTTGTTGGGGTTTAGGCTGTTGATCGTTTTTATTTTTGTTATCGTCCTGCTTATCTTTTTTATTTTGCTCATCCTGTTTTTGTTTATCCTCTTTTTGCGTTTGCAAAGCAAGCTGAAGATTGTGCCTTGCATCTATATTATTAGGATCAATTTTTAAAGCATTTTTATAATTTAAAATACAATCTTCTGTTTTTTTATCATTTTGAAACACCACGCCTTTGTTATAAAATGAATTACTTTTTTCAACAGGCAAATTCATTGCTTCGACTGCTTTTTCGTAAGCTGCTATTGCCTCATCTTTTTTATCACTTTTATACAACGCATTTCCTAAATTATAATTTGCAGTTGCATTATTTTTTTCAGCAACAGTGTTGTAATATTTTATGGCAGTTTGGTAATCTTTTCTTTTATAAGCATCGTTACCCAATTTTATATTTTCGTTTTCAACTTGTGCCACAACCGAAAACCCAACTGACATCAATAACACAACGGCAACTAATTTTTTACCCGCAATACTTACCTTTTTCACTTCAGCAACAAACAATTCCAGTATTAAAAAAAGCAAAGCTGCACCTAATAAAATTTGAAACCAGCTTTTATAATTAACCAAAGAGTCATCATTCACCGTTCTTTTATCCATGGTGGAAAGGTTGGTATACAAAGCATTTACAACTGCATCGGTATTGGTAAAAAGCTTGTAATCACCGTTGCCTTTTTTTGCAATATCAGCCAATGCCTGCTCATTTAATTTTGTAATTACCGTAATGCCCTGCTCATCTTTTTTGAGTTCATTGGTTACCGGATCCATAATTGGTGCACCTTCCGGAGTGCCCATTCCAATAGTATTTATTACGACACCCTGTTGTGCCATTTCTTCTGCCACTTTTAAAGCATTTTCTTCGTGGTCTTCCCCATCACTAATTAAAACTACTGCCTTATATTTTTTTTCTTTGCTGTTGAAGGATGAATAGCACATTTTTAATGCCTCACTTATTACTGTGCCTTGAGTAGGAATTGTTTGTGGAGTTGCTGCAGACAAATACATTTTTGCTGCGGAATGATCGCCGGTTAAGGGCATTTGCAAATATGCTTTGCCCGCAAAAACAACGATACCAATTCTGTCATTATCCAGTTTATCAATCAGTTTGTTTAAAAGTTGTTTTGCCCTTTCAAGTCTGTTTGGTGTTATATCCTGCGCAAGCATACTGTTACTTACATCCAGTGCTATCATTACATCAATACCGTTTCTTGTTATTTTTTCACTTCCTTTTGGACTGCGAAAATTGGCAAGACTAAGAATTATTAAAGCCATTGCAAAAAATAATAATAAAAATTTTTTGTAGGGAGATGAAGTATTAAAGTTTGCCGTAAGTTCTTTTACAAGCAGCGGATCACCCATTTTTTTAAAAGCAACCTTGCGCTTTTGGCGTGCATAAAAATAGATACCGATTATTACCGGCAGCAAAACAAGCAGCCACAACAAATAAGTGTATTGAAAAGGAAGTATCATCTTAGCCTGCAAATTAATGATTGAAAAGGCAGGTCATGTTAAAAAAACAATAAACTGTTTTATCTTTTGCCTTCAAAAAAGCCATAGTGTTTTAAAATATCTTTTGTTATTGCCAACCGATTTTTAGTCATATCATAATTATGGTCTTTTGACTTTAACAATGTTGAAAAGAAATAAACATGCCTGTTTTCTTCTATCCAGCCAACCAACCAGCCAATTGCATTGTTTGTTTCATCAAACCCCCAACCTGTTTTATAACTTAACTTATAAGCCGTATTGTCTTCCATTACCATTATATCTCTTACCGTTTGCTGCACGCTTTTTCTAAAAGGGAGCTGATCGAAATATAATCTCTTCATTAATCCAATTTGCTCATCCGGTGAAATTTTAAGCGTATTGTTTAACCAAAAAGAATCTATTGGACCACTTATATTTCTGTTACCGTAAGAAAGAGAATCAATGTAATTTTTCATAGTATCTCTACCTATTCTTCTTGCTACTTCTTGGTAATAAGGCACTGCACTTACTTTAAAAGCTTCCTTCATACTTAAATCCTTATTCCAATCTGCAGTCGGCCTTATAACACCATCCCATTTAATGATCATATTTTCATCAAGTATTCTACCAGTTTCCAACCCTACGAGTGAGTTAACAATTTTAAAAGTTGAAGCAGGCGTAAACCTCGTAGTATCCATTGCCATATTGTAAACAGTAATTGAACCGTTGCTGTTGTCCATCATAGTAAAACAGCCTTCTACGTTTTTGTCATCAAAATATTTTTTTAAATCGTTATCTATTTTTGCTTTTTTTAAAGAGCAGGATGTAAGGATTAAAAGCCCTATGAGTATTACGGAAAAGTTGCGTAGCATGTTTATTTTTTATACCTATTTTAAATTGTTTTTTGATTGCATGTGCGTTGCAGTTGCATCTAATGCTTCGTAAAAGGCATCGCCAAATTTTCTTACAAGCGGTTCCTTTAAAAATTTATACACAGGAACTTTTAATTTTTTACCCATTGTACACGCAGCTTTGCAATGGTCTTCACGTGGCTCGTAGTTGGCAAATTGTGTTTTACCATCTTTACTTTTTTTTACAATGATAGGAAAGAGGTGGCAACTGATCGGTTTTTTCCAGGCTGTTTTACCATCAAGATAGGCCTGCTCAATTCCACACTTTACAATGCCATTATTATCAAAAATACCATAGACGCAAATTTTACTTTGTATGGTTGGTGTAACCCAACCATACTCTTTGTCATGCACATATCTTCCCTGCCTGTTTATTTCATCTATACCTTCTTTTCTTAAATAAGGGAGTACTGCTGCAAACACTTCATCAACCATCATTAATTCCTTTACATCCAGTGGTGCGCCGGCATCTCCATCTACACAACAAGCTCCTTTGCAGCTGGAGAGATCGCACACAAACTGATCGTTTATAATCTGATCACTCAATAAAACATTTTCAATAGCTATCATTGCTGTAAAAATACGTTTTTATAATTCTTCTGTTTATGAATGAAGGAAATGGTGCAATCCACAAAACAATTTTTAACAGCACAATAAAAAAATCATTTCCAGCGAAATGTTGTAAGGAGATGATCAATATCTTTTTGAATAAAATCAACCACCGGTTTCACAGAATCAGCATTAGGGGAGGCATAAAAATATAATGCACCCCTAATAAAGTTTTTTGTAGTATCAGTCATAAAAAACTGGCGCTGCGTAGCTGCATTGCCGCCAAGTTTAAACAAAAGACCGGATACTTTATTTGCGGTGGTAAAAAGACTGTCTTTTTTTGAAGTGGCTACATCATCATTTTTATTGGTAAGATTAAAAGCATCATTTATCATTTTATCATACCTATTAACACCTGTAGAATCTTTGTAAGAACCGTTTGGCTGCTTTATTTTATAAAGGGCTTTTCCGCCTACAGCTTTATAACTCAAAAATATTTTTGCGTTCAGGTTTCTAAAATCTATGTTGCGCCAGTAGTCATTTTCGGGGTTAGCATCAAAGTACGTACTGTCTTTAACAATATAAGCATATGCGGGATATTCAAAACTATAGGGCATACCAGGCTCGTTGAACAGAATGTATTTCTTTTCAGGCAGATCAATTTTAAAATAGCCTGTTTTTTTTGATGTATAATTACTGTTACAGGCAGCTAAAGGAAGGACAAACAAAAAAAATAAGACATATTTTTTTTTAAAACAATACATATTTAAAGCTGACTTATTTTAATAAAGGAATAATTTTATGTAACAACCTTTTGCTTAATTTTTATCTGAACCTTATCGATTCTGTTTTTATTTATTTCTAAAGGAACGAAGGAAAAATTACCACTATTCAGCTCTTCATTTGCCTGTGGAAATTCTCCTGCTATTTCCAGAACCAGTCCCGCAACAGAATCGCTTTCACCTCTAATTGCATCAAAAACATCTGTATTTAATCCCATTGCTTTGCATGCATCGTTTATCATTAATTTACCTTCAAAAATGTAAGTAAAATCATCAATTTTTTTGTTTATGCTTTCTTCATCATCAAACTCATCTTTAATTTCTCCTGTAATTTCTTCCATTATATCTTCTAACGTTACAATGCCCGCTGTACCGCCAAATTCATCTACCACAATAGCAAAATGAATTCTTTTGGTTCTAAACTCCTGCAGAAGATCTTCAATTAACTTTTGCTCGTGTACAAAATAGGCAGGTTTTGCCAGGGCATGCCATTCAAACATTTCGGGTTCATTAATATGCGGCAACAAATCTTTTGTGTGCAACATTCCTGCTATTTCATCCAAATTATTTTTATAGACGGGCAATCTGGAATAATGTAAATCTTCGACTGTTTTTATAAGCTCATTAAATTTTGTGTTGTATTCAATTCCGGATACATCAAGCCTTGTGCGCATAATCTGTTTAACGGGTGTATCTCCAAATTTTCTGATGCCTTTTAAAATCTTTTTCTCCTCTATGGTAGCTTCATTATCGGGTAATAAATCTATCGCATTATCGAGGCTGCCTCCATCCGGCGAGTTACTTTTGTCTGCAGATAATTTCTTTTCTATGCGGTCGCTAAACCTAACAAGCCGCTTACTTATTCTGTAAAAAATACTGTTGAATATTTCTACCACAAGTGAGGAAGAGGCTGCAAACCAAATTTTATTATGTGTTGCCCATACCTTGGGCAAAACTTCTACAAAAAGTAAAATTGAAAATGCTATAGAAAACAATTTTATAAGAAACTTTGGCCAAAAAGTAAACTCATAAATAAGCAGCCAATCATCTATTAAAATATTGGCAATTAGGATAATGCCAAGGTTTACAAGACTGTTAGTGATGAGCATGGAAGCCCGCAAAGTTTTAGGCTGCTCTAAAAGTGTAACGATACGCCTGAAAGATGGTTGTTGGCGGGTTTTAAGGACATTTATATCTTTTTGATTTAAAGAAAAAAAAGCAACTTCGCTGCCAGCTATCAAAAAAGAAAGTATAAATAAAATAATGGCTGTAAAAACTAATACACCCGTTACAGCGGGAATTATTTGTAAAAAAACAATTTGAAAATTACTATTTACAGTTACCGAATGATAGTCCAAAACAAAATATTTACATGAGCAAAATTGCGATAAATTATATTTTAAAAAGGTAGGCGTTCATTGCCTGATTCATCTATTGGTGGAGGTACATCATCGTTTGTAAATTGTGGGTCATCTACACCCCCCTGCATTGTACCATCATTTCGTTTATCAAGCATTATTAAATTATCGCCCACAATTTCTGTGGCAAATTTTTTATTACCTTCTTTGTCTTCCCAACTTCTTGTTTTTAAGCGACCTTCTACATAAACCAAACTACCCCGGTGCAGGTATTTTTGCGCAAGCTCAGCAAGACCCCTCCATAAAACAATAGTATGCCATTCTGTTTGGGAGATTAAACGGCCGTTTCTGTCTTTATAGGCTTCTGTAGTAGCCAAAGAAAATTTTGCTACTGCAATATTACCTTCTAAAAACTGCATATCAGGGTCTTTTCCCAAATTTCCTATGAGCATCACCCTGTTAACTCCTCTCATAATATTATTATTTTAATTATTTAGAAATGTAAATATGCTGTCTACAATATTGCTTCATCATTGTATTTTAAAGATACATTTTATTTGCAAACGTGGTTTTATCCCTTTAAAATTTGCAGCTCTTCCTGTTTTTCTAAAAACCCTGTAATAAATCTTGGAAACGCAAGTGTTTTAATTTCGGCTTTTTTAAGTGCTGTAAAATTTTCATTTTTATAAGTTGCATCTGTTGTAACATACAGAAATAACCCCAAAATAGTTTGGTGCGTGAGTTGCTGTTTGTAAAATACAGATGTTTTGATACTGATATTGAACCCAATGAAAAGATCTTTAAATGCTTTGGTTTTTACAAATGCTTCAGCAGGTAATTTTTCATCTATTTCTATCAAGATAAATTCCCAGAGGTTTTGCCAGATATCTTTTTCAGTTCTTTTTCTTACAAATATCTTACCCTGCTGTTCTACAATAATGTAATAGAAATAACGGTTACGTTTTAATAGCTTTTTTTCTTTTAAGGGGAGCACTTTAGTAAGGTCTTTAGCGTAAGCCCCACAATTGTTTTGCAACAAACAAATATTACACAATGGCTGCCGGGGCTTACAAACTGTTGCACCAAAATCCATGATAGCCTGATTATAAGTCGCGGGATCTTCGGTGTAAAGAAGTGATTGTGCAAGTTCTGCAAAATATTTTTTTCCAGCATTGGTATCAATTGATTTTTCAACAGCAAAAAAACGGGAAATTACTCTCGTTACATTACCATCTACCACCGCATATGGCAGTTTAAATGCAAAAGATGCAATAGCAGCTGCAGTATAGGGACCAATACCTTTCAGTTTTAAAATTCCATTATAATTATCAGGAAAAATACCTTTGTAATCAAAAGCAATTATTTTGGCGGTCGCCATCAGGTTTTTACAACGACTGTAATACCCAAGTCCCTCCCACATTTTAAAAACTTCATCATCATTTGCCAAAGCAAGTTTATCAACAGTCGGAAATTTTTCTATAAAACGATTGTAATAAGCTGTTCCCTGCTCCACCCTTGTTTGCTGAAGCATTATTTCACTTAACCATATTTTATATGGGTCTGCAATTCCCTTCCATGGCATTTGCCGTTGATTGCTGTTTTTATTCCATGATAAAAGACTGTGAGTAAATATTTTTTGATTAGATATACTTTTCATAGAATCAAGCAAAACTAAATCTTTCAAAACTTAATATAATACAACATACATTTTCTTTTATTTAATATATATTTGTATATTACATACCATAATATCTTACTTATGAGAAAAGCTGACCTAATAAATAAAATCTCTGACAAAACAGGAATACCTAAGGTAGATGTCTTGGTTACTTTAGAAACCATGTTTAAAGAAATAAAGGGTTCACTTACCTCAGGTGAGAATCTTTACGTACGTGGTTTTGGGAGTTTTATAGTTAAAAAAAGGGCTGCCAAAATCGGTAGAAATATTAAAAAGAACATTGCAGTAGCTATTCCCGAACATTTTATACCTGCATTTAAGCCTGCAAAAGAATTTATGAAAGATATAAAAAACGCCGGTATAAAAGTTGAGCCAAAATTTGATGCTGAAAGCGATGACTAATGTAACTTTGCAGCTCAAAATTAGATATTGAAAAATCAACTTATTCTTATTTCAGCAGGAATTGCCCTGCTTATTGCACTTTTTTTATTTGGAAGAACTACCAGCAATAAATCTTTAGCAGCTGCTGAGAAAACGGAAAAAAGTAGTGTTAAGGCTTTTGATATTGAGCAATATATTGGTCTTGAAAAAGCAAAACTTACTCCCAATCAATATATTATAGCTAACAAATTAGCTAATAATCTCATTGCAGCAAACAGCACAGTAAATAAAATTGAAGCTAACCAGGCGCTTGCTGCTTTTTGGAAAGACTCTGCAAAATCATTTGAACCTTATGCTTTTTATATTTCCGAAGGATCTAAGTTGGATAATTCAGAAAAAAACCTCACCTTTGCATCCCGAATATTTTTAAACAATCTGAGAGCAGAAAAAGACGAGGTTAAACTAAACTGGGAAACAACATCTGCAATTAATCTGTTTGAAAGGGCTTTAAAGCTCAATCCGGATAACGATGATTTAAAGATAGGTTTAGGAAGTTGTTACATTTATGGCAAAGGCCGAAATGGAAACCCCCAGGAAACAATGCAGGGAATACAACAACTTTTATCTGTTGTAAGAAAAGATTCTAACAATATGCAGGCACAAATGATGCTTGGTGTTGGAGGTTTAGTTTCCGGTCAGTTTGATAAATCAATAGAAAGACTGAATAAAGTTGTTACACTACAACCTCAAAATGCTGAAGCAGTTGCCTACCTGGCAGATGCCTATGCGGGAAAAGGTGACAAAGCGAATGCTGTAAAATGGTACAATGTCAGCAAGCGCCTTTTGAACAATCCACATTATACTGAAGAAGTAGATGCTAGGATTAAAACATTAAAATAACGAACTGTAGCAATACAATATAATTATTTAAAAATTATTTATTAAACACAAAAAAGATCAATTATGCCTTGTGGTAAAAAGAGAAAACGTCATAAAATAGCTACTCACAAGCGTAAAAAACGTTTAAGAAAAAACCGTCATAAGAAGAAGTAATTCTTTTTTTGATTGGCAGCGAAATGCTTTATTTCGTATAAACTATGTGTACACTGAACGACAAAAAAAATTACTGTTGTTCAGTGTAGTTTATATTTTTCCTTCAATAATATTTTTTAATTCTAATTATACATTTTGCAAAATATTTGTAAAATGTATAGTGATAAAATTATGTTGGGGGTTTATACTGTTTAATAAATGACTTAAACGTGTAAGATCTTGAAAACTTTTACACTTTGACAAAAGAACTCATTATTAACACTACAGAGCAGGGAACAGAAATTGCCCTGCTTGAAGACAAAATTCTTGTAGAATTGCACAGCCAATTGGCTGATGCCAATTTTACTGCAGGTGATATATACCTAGGTAAAGTAAAAAAATTAATCCCCGGCCTCAATGCAGCATTTGTTGACGTGGGATTTGAAAAAGATGCCTTTCTTCACTACACAGATTTAAGCCCATTCGTACGATCGTTGCTTAAATTTACCCATCTTGCTATGAACGAGCATGATGAAAATAGCTTTGATTTCGCAAAATTTAAAGTAGAGCCTGAAATAATTAAAACAGGAAAGATTACAGAAGTACTGAATGGCAAACCTAATGTATTGGTTCAAATTTTAAAAGAACCCATAGCACAAAAAGGACCTAGACTTACCTGTGAAATTTCTTTACCGGGCAGGTATGTAGTAGTTACACCATTCACCAATATAGTAGCTGTTTCCCGAAAAATACATTCTTCAGACGAGCGCAAGCGTTTACAAAAAATTATAGAAGCAATAAAACCATTTAACCTTGGTGTTATTGTACGTACTGCTGCAGAAGGCATGCCCGCAGCTGAACTGCACGAAGATCTTTTAAGTTTGGAAGAAACCTGGAAAGGGATACAGAAAACGTTGAAAGGTGCTGTACCGCCGCAAAAAATTTTAAGTGAGCAGGGTAAAACCAACAGCATCCTAAGAGATCTGCTAAATGAAGATTTTAATAAAATCACAGTAAATGACAAAGCTATTTTTACTGACACCAAAAATTATATTCAGCGGATAGCTCCGCAAAAAGTTGATATTATTTCGCATTATAATAGTAGCATTCCAATTTTTGACCAATACGGCATTACAAAGCAGGTAAAAGCTGCCTTTGGCAGAACAGTAAATTTGCCAAGTGGTGCTTATCTTATTATCGAACATACAGAAGCTCTACATGTAATAGATGTAAACAGTGGTTATAAAAGTGTGAGCAACAACCAAGAGCAAAATGCGCTGGAAACAAATCTGGAAGCAGCTGCTGAAATAGCAAGGCAACTTCGTTTAAGAGATCTTGGCGGTATCATCGTCATAGATTTTATAGATATGAAATTGCTGGAAAACAAAAAAAGACTTTCTGAAGAGATGGAAGGTTTTATGCTGCACGATAGAGCAAAGCATGCAGTTTTACCTATCTCTAAATTTGGTCTTATGCAGGTTACACGCCAGCGTATGAAGCCAGAAATGAATATTAATACGAGCGAGGTTTGCCCAAGTTGTAACGGTACAGGTAAAATTTCTTCCGCATTAATTCTAGAAGATGAAATAGCTAAAAATCTTAATTATCTTATTTCACAAAAACACAAAGCACTTACAATTCAGGTTCATCCGATTGTATATACTTACCTCACATGTGGTTTCCCGAGTCGCCGAATGAAATGGAGCTGGAAGTACAAACAAAAAGTAAAAGTAATCTCCAATTCAAATTACAGTCTTACAGAATTTAGGTTTTTTGATGACGGCGAGGATGAAATAAAACTATAAAAATTTATAAAGAAGCAACCATTTGGTTGCTTTTTTATTGCCTGCTGTCTTTTAAAAAAATTAAAATTTAGTACATTGTAATTAAGTAGCTTTAAAATAAAACTACGTTTGGAAACCAACATTGTTTTACTTGCTCCCTTATTTGAAATACTAAATGACATACAACCTTTAAGCGAAAAATTAAAGTTGTTATTTATTAAACATTTTAAAATTGAGGAAGTAAAAAAAGGAAAGGTATTGTTGTTTGAAAAAGACATTTGCAAAAGCTTGTGGTTTTTATGCGATGGACTTTTAAGATCCTATCACAATATTGGCGATAAAGAAATTACTTCACGGATAATGTACACCGGCCACATCGTAATTTCGGCTGGAAGTTTTTTTACACAAACACCTGCAACAGAATCTATAGAAGCTTTGGCAGATTGTGTTGTAGCAAAATTATCTTTTAATGACCTGCAGGATATTTACAAAAGGTTTCCTGAATTTAATTATCATACTCGGCTAATTACAGAACAATATTTTTACAAACAGGAACAGCGATTGTATATGCTGCGCAAGCATGACGCGGCTGCCAAATACAATTTCTTTCTTGAAAATTATGCTGAATATTTAAAAGATATCCCTCAAAAATATATAGCTTCTTTCCTCAACGTAGCTCCCGAAACCCTCAGCAGAACGAGAAGCAAGTTGGGGAAAAGCTAAACATTACCTTTTTAAAATTTATTGACAAAAGTCAACAAGCATTTGCTCGTTCACGACATAATTTTATATAATGAAAACCTTTCATTATATACTGATAATTATTATTGTACCTGCCTTAGTGTCTTGTTATACTACTACACCTAAATATTTATTTGCACCCAAGAGCGCAAACTTGTTGCAAATAGAAAAGAAAGGAGAAAACTTATCCTAACATAAACCTCAACAAAATGAAAATAACTTCCGTATTTGTACTTATCTTAATTATACTTTTATCTTGCAAAAAAGATATGCAATTTTTAGAATGTACAAATAATTGTAAAACCTATTCATTACAAGGTCGTGTTTATGATGGGACAAATAACCTTGGCTTTGGAAATACAGAATTAAAATTAAGGTGGGAATATTTTAGAAGTAGTTGCTTTTATTGCCCAGGCGACAAATATGATATTTATACTGGCAAAACTGATCCAAGTGGAAATTTTAAGGTTAACATTACTGTGGATACATCACGATTTCAGAATTATTCTTTAAGTTTGATTACACCAACTAAGGCTAGTTTTTATACTTCTTTTATCAGCACATTAAATGACTCAAACTTAAATCAAACGCCAATAAATATTGTGTACTACCCAAGTACAATATTAACTTTAAAACTATTTAAAATTCAAAATAGTGTTTTGAAATTTGTGAATATTTCTCACGAATGGAGAGAATTGCATGGGAACACAAATTTAATTTTTATTACTGATTATTCTAAAACTCTGCCGATTGCAGCCGGAGATACCACATTAAATATAAATACCGTAGCAGACATAAAAACAATAGTTACTGTTGAAAAACGTTTTCTTGATAATTCGTTTCAAGATATAAAAGATTCAATCATTTGTAAGAAGGGACAAAATAATTTGCTAAATATGTATTATTAAAACTGATTCTCTCAATATCCCGTTATTTGCAAGTGCGGATAAGAATTGTTACAAGAAAACTTTACCCAAACAATTAGTTTATTTTCTAACGGTATCATTTATTACAAGTGGGTTTTATTTCTTCAACAGTTTATTTAAAAACTGTGGATTCGCCTTCTTGTATGGGTTCTATATTAGAAAAAAATAATTAAAACACCATTCTCACCTCCCCGTTACAGACTTTATAAATCTCTCTACCGCATAAGTACAAACCTGACCTGCCGGGCCTTTTAAACTATAATCGCAGCCATGTGTTGCAAAGGGTAATTCTAAAAAGTAGTTAGGCACTTTTAGTTCATTCAATTTTTTTTGTAAATGAACTGCATGTAAATAAAACACAAGTGGATCAATGTTTCCATGTATTAATAATGTAGGAGGCGATGATTTATCAGCACTTACTAATGCAGAACTTTCTACAAACTTTTGTGGTACCTGTTCATAAGTTCCCCCAAAATAATTACCGTAAATAAGGTCAGTGTTCAAAACAAGTTTGCTTACTTTTATTTGTCCACCCCACACCATATCGGCAGGACCGTAGTAACTCACCACACCTTTTATATTTGGCAATTTAAAATCGTATGCTGCATTTAATGCAATCTGCGCTCCGGCAGAACGCCCCAGCAAAACAATATTATTGCTGTCAATATTTAATTCAGTTGCGTGCTGCAAAAAATAATTAATTACATCCCTTGTATCTTCAACCGGCGCAGGTGCTTTGTAAGCAGGGGCTAATCTGTAATTAATTGCTGCTACATTAAACCCTTTTTCTGCAAGGTAACTGTTCAGTTCAGGCAATTGTTTGCTGTCCCCACCCTGCCAGGAGCCGCCATGGATAACAATTACAAGCGGTGATTTTATTTTGTGCGTTGATGGATAAAAATCGGCAGTCAAATCTTTAGCATCAATATTTTTATAAATAAATGTTTTATAAGGCACATCGACATTGACAGAAAACATTTTAAAAAAGCTAAAAACAGTTGGCAAGCTATTCTCGTCTTTTACGGCAAAAATATTCTTCATTAAAAGTGGCACATCTTTTTTCTGCCGATAAGCCTCAACAACCGGCAATGAAAAAATGATTAATGCAGCGAGGCTTATCAGCATTATTGGCCAATGGTATTTTGTTGCTTTCGTGCCTAAGTAAAAAGAAATTGAAGCAAGCATTATAAAAATGTAGGGGAAATTTGTAAACACAACAGCGACCAACCATAAAAAATTTGCAGGTGCAGGAAACAACACCAACAGCGAAACGATGATCAACAAAACAGCAAAAATCAATTTCAGCATAAAAAATAAATTAATAAAAAATACCCATCTGCAGTTTTACAGATGGGTATAATAAAGTTATAAAGTGTTTATTAAAAATGGTATTAATTATTAATGAGAAATATATTATGATTAAAAATTTTCCTCAATTAACTATAACAGCTTTTATTTGTAACCCCTTGGCCCCATTTACTTTTATAGAAATCGGCTTACTATTATAATTAACTGTAATGACATTTTCTCCTTTCTGTAAGGGTACACGTATATAACTTACAAAAGCTGGAAGGCTTTGCCAGTTGCGGGTATCAGCTTTTTCTGAAACAGTATTAAACACATTCATTACAAGACCTGCCACTTCTCCTACTATTTCGGCTTTTTGTTGATTTTGTTTTTTCTGCTTTTCTTTAGTTGTTTCGGAACTGTCTAAAGTTTGTTTTAGCGTATTGCTTTTTGCAACGTTTTCTGCTAATGCCTGTGTACCTTTTTCAATAAGCTTTTTTGTTAATTGCCTTGCCAGAGCGTTGGCCATTTCTGTAACAAAACGTTCTTTTAAAACATTAACCGCTATACTGTTTAAATTTTGTGCAAGTTCCGGTGTGTATTGCAGCCCATTAGTATTTACTGTTATGTCGGCCTGTTGCTGATACTGCAATTTATATGCAGGAAGAGACAACCTGAAAGCGCGTAATGATGTAAGTTTATCTTCATTAATGCCATAAGCGTTTGCATTAAAATTAAAGTTTGCATTCAGCCCATCTGCATCTACATAATTAAAACTGTTTAAACCGTTTGAACCTGCAGTGAGTATGAAATTTTTCTCTTCTTTTACAGGCGCTGCTCCTTCTTCAATAAAAAGAATCAATTCATTCTGTACAGTTTTAGTATCTATATATCCTGCATTAAATAATTTTTCATAGCGTTTCTCTTCTCCATTAAAATCCATGGCTGTTGCTGTACGCAATAAATCCTGTTGCAACTGATGGGGCATTTTTACGCCATAATAATTGTTGGAAGCTTTTAAATAAATATCAGCAGAATTTCTATATGCAATAAAAGCATTGTTTATATCGCCTGCCATTTCATAAATCATGCCCTGCAGGTTTAGAGCAAATGCATCTCTACTGTAACGATTTTCTTTATTGGCAAATTTATTATTTTGGGTATTGGCTGATAGCGTAATGCGTCTTGCTTCCACTACTGCTTCATCTATTTGCCCGAGTCTTGTATAATTTAAAGCTTTGTAATAATGAAGCATAAACTGTTCAAAATCTTCGCCCCTGTAAGTTTGCTGCATGGGATTTAAAAGGTTTCCCAGGGCAATATCTTTCAACGATTTTTTTTGGCTTTCAACAATAGCGTCTGCACGGTTTAAATACAAATTACTTTTTTCAGCATCATTTTTTAAAAAATAAAGTTTGCCCATTTCCATATTATACAGCAATGCATTTCTATCTTTTTTTATAAGCTTACTTTTTTCTATGCTATGCAAAGCCCTGTCATAATTATGCGCCTTTACATTT
>JANXTG010000041.1 GCA_025352525.1 Ferruginibacter sp. | reverse complement strand
TACTTCACCATTTATATTTGCAGCAAGTACTTTTCTTGCAAGCCCTTCACTTATAGATTTTGCAATGTCTAAAGCACTTATTCCCTTTTCGTATTCTCTCACAGAAGCATCGGGCAGCGTTATTTTGATATTCATTTTTCTTAAATTCAGTTGATTTTATATGCTGCAAATTTAACGAACTCTTTGCTAATTTGTTCCTTTAAATGCACTGTAAGAAAGTTAATAAAAATTACTTTTGTCATTACAATTTTTAACTAGAATGAGAAAATTAATTACTTTAATATTTTTTATTGCAAATGTATTTTTTTGTAAGGCCCAGAATTTTCAGGGGCAATGGAAAGGAAGTTTTGTAGATAAAAGTACGTCAATGGGATCCTGGAGTGGTGACCGATGTGATTATGTATTGGATTTAGAAGTTAATGGGAAAATGGTTTCGGGATATTCTTACACCTATTTTTCAAACGGTGGAAATAAATATTATACAATCTGCAGGTTGGAAGGCAAAGCAGACAAGAAGAGAAAATATGTTGAGATTACAGAGGTAGCCCGGACAAAAACCAATATACCTGTAAATATTTCCAACAGTTTTCAGGTACATAAATTAACCTGGAGAAAAGACGGGGAAAATGAAATACTTGAAGGAACCTGGTTGCCTGCAGCAGGACAGGATGCAAAGAATACCGGTTATGGTGTTACAGTTTTAAGCAAAAGACAACTTACAGAAATTTCAGCCCTTGCAAAAAAAATTAATGCAAAAAAAGATCCTGCTTCTTCACCTGAAAGACCTGTGAATACGTCTCTCAAACCGAAAACTTCTCCAATCAATACTGTAAAAAATAAGAACCTTGCTTTAGTTAATAAAATAAAAAAGCCGATTCTAACAGAGAAGCCGATTGCCAAAAATTTAGTGATTGCAAAAATAGAAGAGCAGAGAATAGAGACTCCTTCGAATACTAAAATTTTGCCTCCCTTTATAAAAATTATACCAATAGGATTTGAAAAAAGAAGCAATGAAGTTTTAAGAACTGTTACAGTTGAAAATGCAACTGTGAAAATTGAATTATATGATAATGGTGAAGTTGATGGTGACAGTATCTCCCTTTTTTATAATGGCAATGTTTTGCTTGCGCACAAGCGTCTTTCTGAAACACCTATTTTATTGGAAATCCCGGTTTCATCAAATGAAATAAATGAATTGGTTATGTATGCTGATAACTTAGGAACATTGCCGCCTAACACTGCTTTAATGATTGTGAGGGATGGTAAAAAAAGGTACGAAGTAAGAATGACTTCTGATCTTAAAAAAAGTGGTGCTATCAGATTTATACATCAGAAAAAAGAATAGCAATTGCCAAAAAAAAACAAAACACTTGGATTATTTTAACCGGTTAAGGACCGCTAATCTGATTTTCGAGAATGTATGACTTTTAAATCTTTAGCAACATCCACCACCATCGTAAAAAAAGGTACTTTCCGAAACAAAAATATCATTTCTCATTAAATTTTTTAAGGCCGCTGCCGTTTTATCACAAATAGCCAAAGGTTGATTGGGAAAAAGCGAGTGTCCTTTTTCATCATCAAACATTTCATCCTTGCCATAATAAATAGCAGTTTTACCTGTAAACACACAAGGCCCATCTTCCGGCATTGGGTCTTTGATGGCACACACTTCTACACTTTCAATAAAAATTAATTCTTGAGTATCATAGTTTAAAGGATCTAATATTCTGTAAGGTCTTTTGGCTCTTATTTCAATAGTTCCAAAACCAACATCAGTTATCATTTTAACATAATCCTTTAATGACAACGATCCACTAAGGCATAATGCTCGCAATTGTGCATCTTCTTTTAAATTTTCAGGCATAGTTTGCTCGCAAGTTGGATCACTTAAAACCAATCTTCCTCTTGGTTTTAACACCCGATACATTTCTTGCAATGCCTTTTTAAGATCATCTTGTTTAAAGATATTAAACAAGCAATTTTGAGCAGCTACATCAATAGAATTGTTTTCAACAGGTAAATTTAAGGCGTCGCCTTTTATCAGTTTTACAAATGATGACTTAAACCATTCGTTTTCCTCTTCAGCGATAGCAAAATTCTCTTTACAGGCCTGCAACATTTCATCAACTACATCTATTCCGATAACAGCATTTTCTTGTCGGTTGAAATACGAAAACTGTAACAATTCCATTCCTCCCCCTACTCCAACATATAAAATGGTAGGATTATTTACCAGGTCTCTAGGATTTACAGTACTCCCACAACCGTAATTCATTTCCAGCATTCGATTTGGAATTTTTAACCCCGGTAATTGCCAAATGGGTGTTGTTGTACAACACAATCCTATTTGAGGGTTTTCAGCAGCTTCTTTGTAAACGTTCTTTGTAGTTTCTAAATATGACATAATTTTATTTTAAGCAACGGCTCCTCCACAGCTACTACCTGCACCGGCGGTGCAGCCGTAGCAATGCTGGCCAATTTTTATATTTCTGTTTTTAATGTTGTCTATGTTGAATTGAGCAATATGCGTGGAGGTACATGCGAGCTTTAAATCGAGCATTTGATTAAAATCGCAATCATACAGGTAACCGTCCCACCCAATTGAAATGGTATTTCTGCACATAACATTTGCAGCAGCAATCGGGTTATAAGCCAATACCAATTTCTCCATATATTTTTCATAATTATCAGTTTGCAAAAGATAATCTAAAAAACGACTTATGGGAAGATTTGTAATCGCAAACAATTGATTGAAACTGATACGGTATTTATCCATCAGTGCTTCCTTATATTCCTTTTCCAATGAATCTTGAGTGGGAGGTAAAAAAGCTCCTGCAGGATTATAAACTAAATTTAAAATAAGGCTTGTTCCTTCCATTCCATAACCTACTTCATTAAGCATTTGCAGTGCTTTGATACTGTCTTCAAAAACACCATTACCACGCTGCCTATCAGTTCTGTCTTGCGTATAAAACGGTAATGATGAAACTACTTCTATATTATGAAGTTTATAGAATTCCGGTAAATCATGGTATTTTTTGTTTGCTAAAATTATGGTGAGGTTGCAGCGAACGATTACATGTCTGTTTAATTTTTTAATTTCTTCAACAAACCATCTGAATCTTGGGTTCATCTCAGGTGCACCACCTGTGAGATCCACGGTTTTTAAGTAGGGATTTTCTTTTAAAGTCTCTAAACATTGCAGCATTGTTTCTTGAGTCATTATTTCCTTGCGATCCGGTCCCGCATCAACATGACAATGCTTGCATACCTGGTTGCACATTTTACCCATATTTACCTGGAACACTTCCAAACCGGTTGGCCTTAGAGGGTACAAACCACTTTCCTCTAACTTTTGTTGAAAAGGAATTAAATTAAAATCTTTCGAATGCCTGTGCTCTAATATTTCAATTTGCTCGCTGCTATTGGAAAGTATATTGTGTTCTGCTAATAATGACTTCATAATTACATTGCTATTTCTTTAACCTTATTCATCATTTGAACACCATGTACCAAAGAAGCACCACCTTTTATTGCACAGGCCACGTGTACCGCTTCCATCATTTGTCCTTCACTCCAACCTTTCTCAAATGCATCGCTACTATAAGCATCAATACAATAAGGGCATTGCACGGCATGAGCTACTGCTAGAGCAATAAGCGATTTTTCACGGGCAGTCAATTCGCTGTCTTTAAAAACTTCCCCGTAATAGTCAAAAAATTTATCTCCCAATTTTTTTTGAAAATCTGCAATATTTCCAAATTTTTTAAGATCCGCAGAATTATAATAGCTATTATCCATTTTC
>JANXTG010000030.1 GCA_025352525.1 Ferruginibacter sp. | reverse complement strand
TTCAAAGTTTTTACCGAGGTATAATCTGCGTACCTGTTCATCGCCGGCAAGTTCTTCTGCTGTACCATGTTTAAAAATACTGCCATCAATTAATAAATATGCCCGGTCGCAAATCGAGAGTGTTTCGTTTACATTATGATCGGTTATGAGAATGCCGATATTTTTATATTTAAGCTTTGCAATTATTTCCTGAATATCTTCCACAGCTATAGGATCTACACCGGCAAAGGGTTCATCCAACAAAATAAACTTAGGATCTACAGCCAATGCTCTGGCTATTTCTGTTCTTCTTCTTTCGCCACCGCTTAATGTATCCCCATTATTTTTTCGCACATGTTGCAGGCGAAATTCTTCCAGCAAAGATTCCAGTTTTAACTTTTGTTCAGTTTTTTTAAGTTTGGTCATCTCAAGCACCGCCATTATATTTTCTTCAACGCTTAATTTTCTGAACACACTGGCTTCCTGCGGTAAATAACCTATGCCCATTTGTGCCCGCTTAAACATTGGGAGTTTTGTAATATTAATATCATTTAAAAAAACTTCTCCTTCATCTGGTTTTACCAACCCCACTACCTGATAAAATGAAGTGGTTTTTCCTGCACCGTTTGGCCCGAGCAACCCAACAATTTCTCCCTGTTTTACATTAAAAGAAACATCATTTACAACTGTTCGGCTACCATATCTTTTTACAAGATTCTTTGTTTGAATTACAATACTCATGTAGGGTAAAGATAAGTTAGAAACGATGACTTTACTTTTGCGAAAAATTTATTAACAACTGTAAAACAGTGGTATCGTTATTAAAATTATATTACCACTTCGAGCAATAAAGTTGAACCTTTTTCAGGTTGAGATTGAATATTAAGTTGACCACCGATTTCTGTAATACGCTGTTGCATATTTCTTAATCCATTCCCAAAAATGTTTTTCTGTACATCCGAAAAACCTGTACCATCATCGGTTATACTGCAAGAAAATTTATCAGCATCAATTAAAATACAAATGGTAACAGTTGTTGCTTTTGCATGTTTAACAATATTGTGAAGCGCTTCTTTTATAACCATAAAAATATGTGTGCGCACTTCATGGGTGAGGAGAAAACTTTCTATATTTTTAGGAAACAAAAAGGAAGGTTTTAAACCATGCATTTCAAGATATTCGTACGCATACTCCCGCAGGTATGCAAGTAAATTTTCTGTAGTATTGTTGATGGGATTAAGTGCCCATATAATGTTACCGATATTGTTAACGATGGCTTCCGTTGAGCTTTTAATCATTTCTAATTCTTTAATTAACCTTTCACTGTCGCCAAATTCTTTTTTTAACGAGCCACATGTAACGGATATTTTAGACAGTTCAGCCCCAATATCATCGTGCATATCTCTGGCAATTCTGTTTCTTTCTTTTTCCATTATTTCCCGTTGTTCCAGCTGCAGTGTCATAGCAGAAATAATACCGGCCAGCGATTCAAACATATCAATATTTGATGCTGAAAATGATAGATAGGAAAGCGGCTTAAATTCATTTTGCATACCAACAGACAATGCACCCCAAACCTGTTGGTTTTTTACGAGTGGTATTAAAATAAAATAGGGGGTTTGTAATTGCTTTTGTAAAAGTTTTTCAAATTCATTTAAATCAATCTCACTGCTGATCAACAGCGATTTTTTTTGAGTTAAAAAATCATCGGGAATATTTATTTCTAGTTCATTTATTTTAATTTTTTCTTCCTCGCCAAATCCTCTGCTGGAAATAGGTTTCAATGCTTTCTTTCCTGCAATCATTTCCAGAAGAACTACCCGGTCTAAAAATAAATGTGAAAAAATACCTTCCATAAATTCTTCATACAAAATTTCTTTGCGGGTGTAAAAACTAAAGCTGCGCTGCAGATCAGCCATTAATTTAAAACTATTAATGTACTTTTTAGAAATGTTGCTTAGTTGCGCAAAAGCATACTGGCTGCCTACTGTATTACCCGAAAGTCTATCCAGCTGTTTTTTATAATAAGCAAGTTCTTTTTGTAAAGCTTGAATTTCATTTTGTTGGTTCTCCATATTAACCTTCTGTTAAAAGGCAAAGTACACCTGTCCAGTCCAATGCCTGTAAATGATTACCAAGTTTTGCCACTTCCACTCCGGAATAAAATCCCATAAAAGGAGTTTCGTTACCTATGATTTTTTGCACCTCCGTTACATCTTCGAGCTCGCCACCGGCAAAAGGTTTAGCCCTACCTCCGCAATTAATATAAAAGTAAAGCAGCGGTTTTTTACCTGCAGCTCTTTGTTTTAAGGACGCAATGCCGGTGTGCAGATAATCCAGATTTACACTTCGGTGCATTAACTGCACTTCGTCTCCTGCTTTTAAATCAGGTTCAAACATTATCAATGCTTTTTTCTCTACATCAATTGCCAGACAAACTCTGTTGGCATAATTCTCTTCTTTAAAATCTCCATATTTATCTCCTTTGTTAAGACCTAATGTTACAAAAAGGGGAAATTTATTCCATGGAACTGTGTGTTCTGTTCCAAATAATTCATCTATTACTTCAATTGCAGGGCGGTTATCAATTTCGTACAGCACCGGACCTTCTGCACGGGTTATTTTTTTATAACTGCTTGCAGGCATGCAACCGTGCATTATGTTATTATACATCATACAATCGCCACTTATCAACAAGGCCAATACATGTTGATGCAAAACCCGGTCATCTAAAAACTGAAAACAGGATGTCAGTTGTAAATCGCCCATTAAACCTGCTCCTGCACAACATATTGCAGGATCAATTATTTTTTCTATTGCGGCAAATAATGGCGTCGCAAAATTAAGCATAGGCGGATTTACAGACTTTGCCGTATCGTAAAAAACCAGTAATCCTTTTGCGTTATTTACTGCTGCTGCATTTATTTTGTTGGACAAAGCAATACCTGCAGCATACTCATCTTTGTTTAAATCTGCCTGCGAAAATGTCTGGAATTTAATCGTATCCGATGATAAAACGGTAGCAGTTGCTTCATAAGCTTCATAACTTAATTCAGTATTAGTAAATACACCAAATGCAGCACCACCAATAACCGGAGCATTGCCTGTGATAGATCTTACGCCTGCTAAAAACTGCAGCGGATCGTATTTGCCACTACAAAAAATTATTACAATACTGATAGGCGAATTGTCAATTTGTTCAATAGCTTTTAAAGAACATTCTTTGCCTGCGGCAAATGAATCTGTTTTGGTACTGTAACCTATTCCTGTTTTTGTTTGCATAAAATAAGTTTAGCAGTTTTAGTTTATGATTTCGTGAATGTATATATTTATTATTAATATGTGTCTTTTTTAAATTTTCACTACTGCATTCGAATGAATAAATTGGATACTACTTTTTTACTATTGAAAATCTCAAAATCTTATATGATATTTGATTATGCCACTAGGTTCCTTAGCGATAATAGAAGACAACGATAAAATAAGGGAATACCTTTGTGAGTTGCTCAGTACTGCCTATCCTGAAACAGATGTGATAGTTTATGCAAATGCAGAAGATGCTTTAAGTGTTTTAAAAAACGAACCTGTTGATATGGTTTTGTTTGATATTGAATTACCGGGCATGAGTGGCATTGAATGTATGTACAAATTAAAATCTGTACACCTGCAAATGCCGTGTATGATGCTTACGGTATTTGATGATGCAGAAAATATTTTTAAGGCCATTAAAGCCGGTGCCACAGGTTATATTCTTAAAAATTCCAGCGCTGAAAAAATAATTGAAGCTGTAAATGATTTATATAATGGAGGCTCGCCCATGAGCAGCCAGATTGCACGAAAAGTTATAGAGGCTTTTCAACAAACAGATAACAGCAAAAATGAATCTTACCATTCTCTCAGTCGCAGGGAGCAGGAAATAATACAGGTTTTAGCGAAAGGTTTTAGATACAAAGAAATTGCAGAACAATTGTTTTTATCGCAGGAAACAATCAGAACGCACATAAGAAATATTTACGAAAAACTTCACGTAAACTCTCGGTCCGAAGCGTTACGGAAAACAGGGATTATTTAGCATTTGCTGTACGCCGGTAATTTGCCGGCGCTATTTTATAAATTAATATTCACTTTCCCTAATAGCATCTACAGGCAATCTTTACAGCCCTGCATATTATAATTTTCACTTTAGTTTATTTAAAAAATTACTACTTTTTTCACCCTCAAGCGCTTTGTTTTACACTGTTACTTTGTTGAAACAAACAATCATTATTAACCTAAAACATTTGCCATGAAAAAAATTATTTTCCTCTTGTTATTCATCAGCTCATTTGGATTCTCTTTCTCTCAGCAAAAGAAGGAAACCAATACAAGCATTTTTAAAAAATTTAAAACAGATGTTAGTTTTGGCTATGCCATACAACAGGGAGCAGCGCAAACATCAGGCGTAAAAGGCGGTGCTTTATTTGTAATTGAACCAAAATATGCAGTAATAGATGCGCTTGCAATTGGTTTAAGAATGGAAGCGGCTGTTACGGCAAACATAAACGAGACGGGCAATTCATCCTCCAGCGCAAGGGCTAATCTTTCCTATTTACTTACCGGGGATTATTATTTTACGAATAAAAAATTCAGGCCATTTGGTGGTGTAGGCTCAGGCATGTTTACAACTGCAAGTGTAAACGATAAGACAATAATAAATTCTATGAAAGATATACCACAAATTACAAAGTTTGGATTTATGGCCCGCACCGGTTTTGAGTATGGGCATTTAAGGATGGGAGTTGAGTACAATTTTGTGCCGGATAAAGCAGGATATCTTGGGATAAAACTTGGTGTCTGCATTGGTGGTGGTCGTAAATAAACTTAAATAATTAATTAAAAATATAATCATGAAAAAAATACAACTTATTATTGCCGCTGTAACCATGCTATCTTTTAATGCATGTAAAAAGAGCAACGATACAGTAACACCTCCCGCTACTTACAAATGTGTAAGCTGTAAAACAACTCCCGATGCAGTTGCTGCAAATAACAGCAGCAGCAAAGGAATTTATAAAGGAGTAATTATTGGTTCAACAGGTAGCATTATGTTTGATATTGCCAACAATGGATCTGCAATTACTGCAGTGATGGTAATTGATGGCGTTACTGTAAATCTTACTTCTAATGTTACCTGGGTTGCAGGCCAAGCATATATTGCACCATTCACAGGCAGTTTAAATGGTGCCACTGTCACTATAAATTTTTCTGTTGGTATTAGCGGAGGCACTCCAACAGTTACATCATCAAATATTCCCGGTCACGCAGATGCCTCCTTAAATATTATTAAAGAAACATCCAGCAATTTAGTAGAATGTTTTGAAGGAACCTTTTCAACCACACGACCTGAAACGGGCATTTTTAATATGATAGTTTTAAGAACATTAAACACGTGGACGGCAGTTTCAAGAAAAACAGGATCTCAAACAAGCAATACCGGCAGCGGTACTATCAGCGATAATAAATTATTAGATCCATCACAAAATAATCGTTCAATAGGAACTTTAAATGTAGATGGTATTAATGGGAGTTTTGTTGATGCAAATGGAAATACTGTAATAATTAAAGGAAAGCGAACACTGTAAATAAATTTTTGCAAACAAATTTTATTAATCTCAAAAAACAATTATGAAACAAATAACTGCTGTTCTAATTTTAGCATTCACGATTTTCTCCTGCAATCAAGCAGCAATCAATACAAAAAACAACAATGTAAAAGCTCCCGTAGATTCCCTGGTAACAAACTGGGAAAACAATTGGAACAAACATGATTCTACAGGTGTAAGAAATATGTTTTTAGCAGATGCTCTTTTAGTAGATGATAATCTGGTTGCTATTAATGCGGCTGAATTTTCTGCTAAGTGGATCCATCCCAATATAAATTTAATCAGCAACCTTAAATCAACTAAACTGCAGGAATGGAGTGAAGATAGTCGGGCAAATTATACCGGAAAATATACATTGGATGTCATTATGAAAGATTCTGTTGTAGCAAAACCGGAAGGCGTATATTCTGTGAATTGGTTAAAAACAGAAAAGGGTGATTGGAAAATTACTTCTGCCGTCATTCATTCATTTAAAAAATAACAACACATAATCTTTAAAAAAATATAAAAGACCCTGTTTCGAAAGCAGGGTTTTTTGTTTACCATTATATTTGCTTTCATTAAACAACTGCATGAAAGTTACAGAACATATCAATAATGCAAAAGACACCGTACTGTCTTTTGAAATTTTGCCGCCATTAAAAGGTAAAGGAATACAGTCTTTGTACAGCCATTTAGATCCGTTGATGGAAATGAAACCGGCATTTATTAATGTAACTTATCACCGCAGTGAACATGTGTTTAAAAAAACAGCTGATGGAAATTTTAAAAAGGTAGTGGTACGTAAGCGCCCCGGCACTGAATCTATTTGTGCAGCAATTATGAATAAGTATAATGTGGATACCGTACCGCATATTATTTGCGGTGGTTTTAGCGTAAGCGAAACTGAAGATGCATTAATAAATTTAAATTATCTGGGTATAGATAATGTATTGTTACTGCGTGGTGATGCTGCTAAAAATGAAACAAATTTTGAACCTGAACCTGGTGGCCATACTTACACTATTGATTTAATAAACCAGGTGCAAAATTTAAATGCAGGTATTTACCAGGAAGAAGATTTAAAAAATACAACAAGTACAAAGTTTTGTGTTGGTGTAGCCGGATATCCTGAAAAACATTTTGAAGCACCGAATATGGAAACTGATATGCAGTTTTTAAAACAAAAAATTGAGGCCGGTGCAGATTATATTGTAACTCAAATGTTTTTTGACAATTCAAAATATTTTGCTTTTGTTGATGCCTGCAGGGCTGCAGGTATTGATGTACCAATTATCCCGGGACTTAAACCAATATTTAATAAAAAGCAATTGACAGTGTTGCCAAAGGTTTTTCACATTGATTTGCCTACTGCATTATCTAACGAAATAGCTAAATGCAAAGATGATGCAGATGTAGAAATTGTTGGAGCAGAATGGCTGTTGCATCAGTCAATAGAATTAAAAAAAGCAGCGGTCCCTGCTTTACATTATTATACTTTGGGGAAACCTAATTTGATTGCAGAAGTTGTAAAAAAACTTATATAATTCATTAAGTAAAAATTATAATAAAACACAACAGATTTTGATTTGACTTCAACCCCAATAAACTTATTATCATAAAATTGATTTCACTACGGCCTCGTTCAGTTTTACAGGATATTTTTTTCTTAAGCTATCTACCCACTTTTGTTCTAATATATTTTGATAATCATTAATGACAAGACCACGAGCTTCTAAGAAATTTCTTTGCTCATTTACGGGATAAACTTTTATAAACCTTACAACTGCTGCTGTTCCGTCAGTACTTTTTACGATTGGTGAAAATACTTCTGTTACTACATGAGGGGCGGGCAACTGTTCAATTTCATAACGTCCGCTATCAGCCTGAATCTGACTATTGCTTTTTTCCGCTAAAGGTTTCCATTGATCTCCTTTTTTTAGTGCAGCCATTACATCATTTGCAACCAATTCGTTCGTACAATTAAAGATTATAACATCAGCACTTTCCTTCCATTTATATTTTTCTTTATTGGCCTTGTAATAATTTAAAAGATTTACAGAATCTGCGCCTGCTTTGCTCCAAACATTTCGCTCCATAATTTCAAAAAGCATATTACCTTCTACAAATTCCTGCATTTGAAATTTAAAATCTGCGTTATATTGTTCAAGATTTTTTTTATAATAATTTAAAATACTTTGTGCTGAAAACAGTTTTAGCAATGTTGTATTATCGCTGTTTTTTACATCAACATTAATACTATTATCTTTCACAAATTGCAACCACTGTTTGCCTTTAACTGTAGCGCCATCTTTAAATGTAAAAATAATTTTATTGCTTACAGGAGAAAATTTATCAGATTCTAAAGTTTGGTTTTTTAGTAGACTGTCTGCATATTTTACTAGCTGTACATCACTTAGACCCGGGAATTTTTTAAAACCTGTTTTAACAGTAATATCTTTTACGAACTTTTCTTTTACCTTATTTATTCTTGGGTCCAGCTGTACTTTTTGTTTTATTTCAACTAAAAAATCTGCAGCATTAGCATTACCCGGTAACCCAGTATTAGATAATCTTTTTACAATATGATAACCAAAATCCGTTTCAAATGGTTTGGAAATACTGCTATCCGTTTTTAAACTAAAAACATTGTTTTCAAAAGTATTGTTGTATTTGCCTGTAGTAAATTCAGGCAGTTCTCCACCTCCTGTGTAACTCATTTTGTCATCACTGTAGGTTTTTGCAGCATCTGCAAAGGAGAAACCATGTTGTAATAAATTATATACGGAATCTGCCTTTGATTTTATTTCAAGCTTAGTGTTATAATCTGCATTGGGTGGATAAGCAAAAAGAATTTGGGCTACTTTCCATTTACCCACATCAGTCCTTAAATCTATTACTTTAAAAATACCGTAACCTTTCTTATTTTTAAAAGGTTCACTAACACTACCTACAGGCATGTTGTAAATAATATTTTCAAAAGCATAGGGTAAAGAAAAGGCAGTAATGTAACCCGCATCGCTATAATTTACAGGTGCAATTTTTCCAGAAATGTTCGTTACTATTTCTGCATAATTAGTACCGCCTGTTTTTAATTGTTTGTGTAATTCTTTTGATGCGTTGTACGCTTTTAATGCATCTGCAGCAGTTGCTTTTTCAGCAACCGGAACTGAAAAATATAAAATATGGATATTCTTCGCAGATCTGTCTGCAGCTTCTTTTACAAGCTTTTGCAAAAGCGGTTCATCATTTAAATAATTATCTGCAATCTGGTCTCTAAAATTTTGTACATCATATTTTAACTGCGAAAGTGTATCCAGCCTTAATTCTTTTGCTGCTTTTACTTTTAATTTAAAATTGGTATACAGTGTAAGATACTCACGAATAGATTTTTCTTTATCTGCTGTTACAGGTTTGTTTTTATTATAAGCCCTTAAAAATTCTTCTTTGTTGGTAACGTTATTTCCGTAAGTAAAAAGTGGTTGAGCATAACCACTGTATGCAGAAAAAAAGCAACATGCAGCAATAAAAAAATTTTTCATAAACAAAATTAGCGTTGATGGTTGTATGTAAGTTTTATCCTTTTTTAAGTTTTACTTCAAGCAAGTCATTTATCTGTTCCAGCGTAAGTTTCTTTGCAATAATATGTTTGTCTTTATCGAGCAGATAAAGTGTAGGTGTAACCACAACATCAAACAGTTGTCTGTAAGAGGGTCTTTGTTCTTTTGTCTCCAGCGCCAGAGATTCATTGCTTTGGTAAACGTTTATCCAGTCACCAATTTTATGCTCGTTTATATATTTTAGCCATTCCTTTTTAAGTTTTTCTGCTTCAGAAAGTACTGCATAAATCTTTACATTTTTTTGCTGCCAGCTTGCTCTGTATATAGAATCTATTCTTGGTAATTCCTGCTTGCAATGTCCGCACGTAGGGTCCCAAAATATTACAACAGTATAGGCTGCATCTACATTGTAAAGAGGTGATGGGTTTCCGTTTACATCAACAAAATCAAGATCAGCAGCTTTTTCACCTATTAAATTTGCCATTACCATAAAGGCTCTTTTAGTAATTGCGGCATGTTGTTTTTTATTAAGCCATGTCGTAACTCCTTTGCTGTGGTATTGCTCATAAAGATGTACAAATACTGCATCCTGACCCATATATTTTGGACTGATATATTCATCAGTAAACCAGTTAAGCAAAAATTTATACATTTCAGTATTTGTTCTTGCAAGCAATAATTTGTAATCTATATCTTTTATTAAACTGTCAGAGGACTGTGGCATTACTTCTCTATAATACGTTTCAAGCTTCGGCAGAAAAAAAGGCGAACGGATAATCCTATCATCCATAAAAGTTATTCCGTCCCAATAGTGTTGTTTGTAAAAATTATAATTTTCTAAAGAGTCCTGATGGGTAACTGCTACAGTTGTTGGGTAAGCAGGTTCTTTTAATGCATTAAGCAAAACCGCCATCATAGATGTTGGTTTGTCTTTGACAATATTAACTCTGTAATCATTTAATTCTTTGCTGTATTTTTTGTATGCAGCTTCATGTTTTAAAGAATCCACTGCATTTTTAGCTATGCCAAATTGAATTTTTTCTTCCTGTAACTGTTTGCCTTTTACATTTACAAATGCCTGGTATTGTTTAAAAATCGTATTTGCGGGCGAGCCGGATATTATTATTTTATCAAGGTGATTTGTGTCTGCATTAATTGAAAAAATCTGTTCTTTATCAATTAAAAAATCAGCTGTTAATCTTTTGCCCGGAAACACCAAAACATAAATACCACCGGGTAATTTCTGGTCAGATTTAAAAACAGATTTACCTGTATTGCTTACTGCTGATGAATCTTGCAGTATAAAATTTTTGCCCATGTAATAAGTAAGGTAAACAATGCCTGCCTTGTAATTACTTTGAAGATTAATTTGGGAACCTTGGGCATTCGCATAAAAAAAAGAGAAACAGCAGATTAGTAAGGGTAAAAATTTTTTCATTGGTTTATTGTAAATATTAACAAATGTATTTAAAATAGGCTAAAAAAATAGTCGTTTGCTGTATCAAAATAAGCGTTTAACCATTTTTAACAAACTAGCTTTGCCGCATTAAATACTATTTTTGTAAGGTGAGAAAACAGAACAAAAGAATAACAGTTGAAAATATTTCCATTACAGATTACGCTGCACAGGGAAAAGCAATTGCAAGGCTGGATGGAAAAGTAATTTTTACAGAAGGCGCAGTCCCAGGTGACGTGGTGGACCTTCTTCTCATAAAAAACAAAAAGGATTTTGCAGAGGCAAGGGTATTAAAAATTATTACTCCTTCGGCAGATAGGGTAACACCGTTTTGCATGCACTTTAGTGTTTGCGGTGGGTGCAAATGGCAAATGTTGCCTTACGAAAAACAGTTGCAATACAAACAGCAGGAAGCCGAACAAAACTTAGCAAGAATTGGTAAAATTACAGGGGCAGTTATGATGCCAATTGTCGGTGCAGATGAGCAGGTGTATTACAGAAACAAACTTGAGTTTACTTTCAGCAACAAGCGTTATCTAACGCAGGATGAAATAACGCAAGAGGAAGTTGTGCCATTACAGAATTCCCTTGGCTTTCATGCTCCCAGAGTATTTGATAAGACTATTAATATTTTCGAATGTTTTTTAATGGATGAGGTAAACAACCGCATACGAAATGGCATGAGGGAAATTGCAACCGAAAACAATTATTCATTTTATGATATTAAAGAACACACAGGCTGGTTGCGAAATTTAATTGTTCGCTTTTGCACAACCGGGGAGCTAATGGTAAACTTATGTATAAATTATAAAGATGAAGAAAATACCAAAATCGTAATGGATGCATTGCTTGCCAAAGTACCGGAGATAACCACATTACTATATACCATTAACCCAAAATGGAACGATACCATTTACGATCTTTCGCCGCAGGTTTATTTTGGAAAAGGATATGTAACAGAAAAACTGGAAAATTTTAAATTCATTATAAGTCCCAAATCTTTTTTTCAAACCAATACAAAACAGGCTGAAAAACTGTACAGCGTTGCCAGAGATTTTGCAGCACTTACGGGTAAAGAGGTTGTGTACGATTTGTATTGTGGCACAGGCAGTATCGGTATTTTTGTAAGTCCGCTTGCAAAAAAAATAATTGGTGTTGAACTGATAGAAGATGCTATTGAAGATGCTAAAAAAAATGCGGCCAATAATAACATTGAGCACGCAGCATTTTTTGCAGGAGATGTAATTAAAATATGCAACGATGCTTTTTTTGCAGCCCATGGCAGGGCCGATGTTGTAATTACAGACCCTCCAAGAGCAGGAATGCACGAAAAACTGATAAACAAATTATTGGAAATAGCAGCACCGGTAATTGTTTATGTAAGTTGCAATACCGCAACCATGGCAAGAGATATATTTTTACTGAGCGAAAAATACAGTGTTGAAAAGACGCAGCCGGTAGATATGTTTCCGCATACACACCATATAGAATGCGTGGCAAAGCTTATATTAAAAGCCTAAATGGCAGGCAAAATTAAAGGCATAATCATTGAAGATTAGCCTGTATAAAATAAAAAATATTAAATGGCATTTAACAGAAACATCGGCGGTTTTCAAAGCCCAACACCGGCAGTTTTAAATTTAATTATTATCAATGTAATTGTATTTGTGGTACAATTATCCTTTGGTGGTTTATCGGGTGAAAGTAAGTTTACAGATCTTTTTGCTTTGCATCATTACAAGTCCGACGTATTTGGTTTTCAACAAATCATTACACACATGTTTATGCATGGTAGTTTTTTGCACCTGTTTTTTAATATGTTTTCTCTTTATATGTTTGGTAGAATGATTGAAAATATGTGGGGTGCAAAACGTTTTTTAATATTCTATTTTATTTGCGGCATTGGTGCTGCCGTAGTACAACTAATTTCTTATGCTTACAGTTTTAGCGTATTCGATAAAATGGTGATGAGCTATGACCAGGTAATTCAATACCAGGAGGCATTAAGAATGAATGCAACCGTAGGCGCTTCAGGTGCAATTATGGGCGTAATTGCGGCTTTTGGATATCTTTTTCAAAATGTTGAAATGATGATTATTCCAATCCCAATTCCAATCAAAGCAAAATGGGCAGTTTTAGGTTTTATAGCTGTAGATGTATTTAGTGGCATTGCAGGCAGGCCGGGTGATAATGTAGCTCACTTTGCTCACATTGGTGGTGCACTTACCGGGTTTTTAATTGTATACTTTCAAAACAGAGAAAATAAAAGAAATTATTAACTCCATTCTTTTAAATTTACTATTTGCATAAACTCCATGCTTTACTCAAATACCCTTTGTACTTTTACAAAATAAAATTTAATAATGGGAGAAACTGACCGCAACCACAAAAACGAATTCAGGCAAAGAAACCGAAGATTGTTTACATTGGGTGCTGATGGCAATGCACTAATGGCTTTGTTTGCAATAAATGTTATCTTTTTTTTAATATTAATGGTAGTGCAGGTCGGTATGTTTGTGGGAGAAAAAACACCTGACTTTTTTTATACGCATGTTGTGCAATGGTTTGAAATACCCGCCAGTCTAACCCGACTTTCCGAAAGGCCCTGGACGATTTTAAGTTATATGTTTACTGAAACCGGCGGCGGTATTATTAGAGGTATCAGCAACATGATATGGCTTTGGGCTTTTGGTTATATTTTACAACAAATGGCGGGTAATGATAAAATTATACCAGTATATATTTACGGCGGACTTTCTGGTGCATTTTTTTTTATAACTGCGCATTATGTTTTACCGCCGCTTTCGCCAATGATTGAAAGCGCAGGTTTACTTGGGGCAAATGCAGGTGTAATGGCTGTAGCAATGGCAACCACCACTTTAGAACCAAACTTCCGTTTTTTTACACAAATTCGAAATGGTATTCCTATTTGGGTGTTGATGACACTTTATATTTTAATAGATTTTGCCAACGTCGTCGGCCTTAGTGCAGCATACAGTTTATCTCACCTTGGTGGTGCTGCTGCAGGTTTTGTATTTGTGTTGTTTTTAAGAAAAGGTAAAGATGGAAGTGTATGGATGAATAGACTTTACAGTAAATTTATTACCATGTTTGAGCCTAAGATACAACCGGAAAACTCTGATAAAAATGATATTTTTTATAACAGTGGTAACCGAAAACCTTTTACAAAAACCACTAACGTAACACAAAAAAGGGTAGATGAAATACTTGATAAAATTAGCCAGAAGGGTTATCATTTTTTAACTGATGAAGAAAAAGCCTTCTTAAAAAAAGCTGCAGAAGATGAAGAACTTTAATAAAGTGTATTCAAAAAGCGGCCGCCAAAAAATTTGGCGGTCGCTTTTTTTAAAAAGAAAAAATTAATACTTTGCAGTATCTACCCTACCACTTTTTCTGTCTTTTTTTCTTCCTAAAATATAACCGCCTGCTGCACCAATTACTCCACCTATAACTGCACCCTTTCCATTCTTACCAATTACACCGCCTAAAACTGCACCACCAACACCACCAATAGTTGCATCTTTAGCTGCGTCGCTCCAACCCGTATTTTTCTTCTTTTCAGGAATCGTTGTTCCGTTACCCATTGTGCCTGTTCCTGTGCCCGTATTTGTTCCAGGAGTAGTGTTAGTTGTTGTTGTAGATGGCGAAGTTGGAGTTATTACCGGCGGATTTTCATTTTTTATAACTCTTGGAGCCGGTTGCTTTTCATACACTTTTACAACTTTGGTAATTGTTTTTACCTGAACCTTAGGTTGTGCCAAATGCTTTTCAGCAACTAAAATTTTTGCTGTGTCTTTTGCACCAACATCTGTAGATGCATTTGCTTTATTAGTTGCTGCAGTATCCGTAAAAACAATTCTGTTTTCGGTATCCAACGTGTCTTTCTTTTTTGAATTACAAGCAGTAAATAAAAAAGTTGCTGCTATCATTGGGAGTAATATTTTTTTCATGGCAATTGTTTGATTTTATTATTATTAAATATTTACTTGGAATTAAGAAAAATGATGCCAGCGGGACAAAAACAATATCTATTAAGAAATGTTTATGTTAATTACTTTAACAATGCTATACCTTTAATAAATGGCAGGTTTTTTTAGAAGATTTACCAAAGGGTTTTTAATAATATGCAATGTTGTTGTTGCATTATTTTTTCTGCTCGGGTGTTATGCTTCTTATTTTAATGTTACAACTTTTTGGTTTTTCGGTTTGCTTACCCTCGCATCATTATATTTTTTTTTATTTTTAATGCTATTTATTGTTTTTTGGCTTTTTGCAAATTTCAAATACATCCTCATTAGTCTTATTGCTTTTGCCATTGCATGGAAACCGCTTGCGCAAATAATTAAATTTAAACAAGGTGAAGATTTTAAAGTTGCCAAGTTACCTAACAGTATTAGGGTAATGAGCTGGAACGTAGAACATTTTGATATTTTAGAACACAAAACACATCCTGAAAGAAAACAGGAAATGCTTGATCTCATTAACAAATATTCACCCGATGTGGCCTGTTTTCAGGAGATGGTGGGAGGCGATTTCGATTCTACAGCAATTAATTTTGTACCCCGTATTGCAAAACAACTTAAATACCAGTACTATTATTATTCATATGATAAGAGAGACGATTTTGACAGTAAACACCATTACGGCATAATAACTTTCAGCAGGTTTCCAATCATTCAAAAATATACTTACAGCCCGCCGGAACTCAATTACAATTCAATTTTTCAAAGTATAGATATAGCAGCAAATAGTGATACTTTCAGAGTATTTAATATTCATTTACAATCTTTAAAATTTAGCGATATAAGTCGCCAATACATTGATGATCCAACATTAAAAGGAAGGGTTGATATAGAGAAATCTAAAAACATTATTTCAAAATTTAAAACCGGTTTTGCCAAAAGGAAACTGCAAAGCGAAACGGTAAAAAAATCAATGAACGAGAGTCCCTATAAAGTTATTCTTTGTGGCGATTTTAATGATGTACCAAACAGCTACGCATATAATACAATTGGCAAAGGTTTAAAAAATGCTTACGCAGAAAAAGGTTCAGGAATTGGAAGAACATTTTCTTCCATATCTCCAACGCTGCGAATTGATAATATTTTTGTTGATAATAAATTGATAGTAGAACAGTTTGTAAGAATTAAGAAAAAACTTAGCGACCATTTTCCCATATTAGCAGATATTACGTTAACGCCTAAAGGCAACTAAATTTTATCCGGCTTACCTGTAACAATATTCTTTCTTCTTGTTGTTTAAATATATTTGCACATTATATAACACAATAAAAGCTAAATATTTATTTGAAGATGAAATGTGGTTATTTTTTTCTTTTCCCCAAAAAGAAAAAAATAACAAAATATATTTGCCACTAATGCTCGACATTGCTGCTTCTTTGCCGGGCTAAAAAATAAAAAATGTCACTAGAAATATACAATACACTTACCAGAAAAAAAGAAATTTTTAAACCGCTCGAAGAAGGCTATGTGGGCATGTATGTTTGCGGACCAACCGTATACAGCGATGTGCATTTAGGAAACTGCCGTACATTTATTTCATTTGATATTATTTACCGGTACTTGCGACAACTGGGTTATAAAGTAAGGTATGTGCGCAACATTACAGATGCTGGACATTTGGAAGGCGACCGCGATGAAGGTGATGATAAATTCAGCAAAAAAGCAAGGCTTGAACAACTGGAGCCAATGGAAATTGTGCAGCGTTACACTTTGGGTTTTCATGAGGTAATGCAAGTATTTAATAATTTGCCACCAACCATAGAGCCCACAGCCACAGGGCATATCAGCGAGCAAATAACCATGACACAGGAAATACTTGCAAACGGTTACGCTTACGAAGTAAACGGTACAATTTATTTTGATGTTGAAAAATACAGCAAAGAAAAATCGTATGGCGTGCTTACGAACCGAAAGTTAGAAGACCTACTGGAAGGTACGAGAGACCTTGGCGGACAGGATGAAAAAAG
>JANXTG010000028.1 GCA_025352525.1 Ferruginibacter sp. | reverse complement strand
CAGCTTATTATAAAAACCAATACGATTAAATAATTAAATTTCATTTACTAAAATTAAGGAAAATAAAAAAGCTTTTACCCAAGGTACAGCACAGTTTTAATAAGCCAAACAAAATATGCAAAAATTCACTATCCAACTATTAACTTAATGATTCTGTACCAATAGTAAATTAAATTCTCCATTACAAACCAAAATAATTTAGCCGGGCATGCAACTGTTCTCTATAAAAAAAATAACTTTTTTACTGCAGCAAAAAACAGTTTATACCATTTATTTTATTACACTTGCTGCAATAAATTTAGCTACCGTATTTGCAGGCAAAATGAATACCTGGAATATTTATAGAAGTGTATTTTGGCATTTCGTAAAGCACGATGATATTTACAAAGCTTACCCTGCAGAGTTTGGAGATCAATACCAATATAGTCCCAGTTTTCCTGCGCTCTTAGCACCTTTTGCATGTTTGCCAAATTATATTGGATATTTTCTTTGGAACAATGCAAGCATGCTGCTTATTCCTTTTCTCATTTTTAAGTTCAGACATTTTTCAATAAAACAAAAAGCAATTATTTGCTATTTCTCTTTACTGGAAATGCTTGTTTGCCTACAAGGCACCCAAACAAATGTTATGATTGCCAACTTGATTTTATTATCATTTTTATGCTTCGAAAACAAACAGCAATGGCTTGCAGCATTTGCATTGGCAGCAGGCATCTACATTAAAATCTATCCTGTGGTTGCAGTTTCTTTGTTTTTACTATATCCAAATAAAATAAATTTCTTAAGTAAATTTTTTGTTGCAATGGTCGTGTTAGGTGCATTGCCATTAATTATTTATTCTCCTGCAGAACTAGGTATAATGTATAGTAAATGGTTTGTTATTATGAAAGAAGACCCCGGAGTAATTCCAGGAAGTATTTCATTAACAGGAGTGATGCAGGCGTATTTTAATATTTCTGATTCATCAAAATTAATTGTACAATTTATCGGTGTTGCAATATTTTGTTTGATGTATATCAGAACAAATTTGTTTAAGGAATACTACTACCGTATTTATTTTTTATGCAGTATTTTGATATGGGTTGCACTGTTCAATCATGTGTCAGAAATTACTACTTATTGTATTGCCATTTGCGGTGTAGGCTTGTGGTTGGTTCATCAAAAACAAACAAAAGCAATCAAAATATTTATACCCTTATTTGTTTTAATAGCTACTGTTTTATCAGTAGACCCTACACCACGGTTTGTAATAAAATATATTTATGAACATTCCCTTAAAACCGTTCCTTTTGCAATTATTTGGTTTTGCATATTATACCAAATGCTTACAAAAAAACAGGAGTTTTTTAAACTTACGTCTCAGCAAAACAGTTTACAGATAACTAATAGATTTTGACAATTAGTTTCAAACATCAAAAGAATTTGAACTCAATTAATTTAGCTTAAAAATTAAAAGGCTTACAAAAAACCCCGAAAGTAACTTTCGGGGTTTTTATTATTTTAGAATTTCTCTTCCTATAACCAATTTCTGTATTTCACTTGTTCCTTCACCAATCGTACAAAGCTTACTATCCCTGTAAAACTTTTCTACAGGAAAATCTTTGGTATAACCATAACCACCGAAAATCTGCACAGCATCGGTACTTATTTCTACCGATATTTCACTGGCATAATATTTTGCCATAGCAGCTTCTTTGGTCATTGGCAGGTGTTTCATTTTTAAATCGCAGGCCTGATTTATCAGCAACTCAGCACATTCGATTTTAGTAGCCATATCTGCCAACTTAAAAGATATTGCCTGAAAATTTGAAATAGGCTGATCAAACTGGTGCCGTTCTTTTGAATACTGCAAAGAAGCTTCGTAAGCGCCTTTTGCAATGCCTAATCCAAGTGCAGCAATAGAAATTCTACCGCCATCCAATATCTTCATAGATTGCTTAAAACCTTCTCCAACTTCACCCATTCTTTGTTCATCAGAGATGATGCAATTATCAAAAATCATTTCAGCAGTCTCGCTTGCACGCATGCCAAGTTTGTTTTCTTTTTTACCTGCTGTAAAACCTGCTGTACCTCTTTCAATTATAAAAGAGGTACAGTTATTTTTTGCACGTGGCTCACCCGTTCTTGCAATCAATACTGCTACATCTCCACTTTTACCATGTGTAATCCAACTCTTAGCACCGTTAATAATCCAGTTGTTGCCATCTTTTACTGCGGTCGTTTTCATGTTACCTGCATCACTTCCGGTATTCGGTTCTGTAAGTCCCCAAGCACCTATAAACTCTGCTGTAGCTAGTTTTGGAAGGTATTTTTGTTTTTGTTCTTCATTACCAAAAGCAAGAATATGCCCAGTACTCAAAGAATTATGTGCCGCAACAGACAAGCCTATGGAACCACATACTTTAGAAATTTCCTGTATGATTGCACTGTATTCGTAGTATCCCAAACCGGTACCGCCATAAGCTTCGGGCACTAAAACCCCCATCATACCAAGCTTCCCAAGTTCTTTAAAAATATGAACCGGAAATTCCTGACTTTCATCCCACTCCATAAGGTGTGGTTTTATATATTGTAAAGCAAAATCTTTTGCAGATTGAGCTACCTGCTCGGTGAGTTCATTGTTACGGAAATCCATTTCGATGCAATCGTTTTTTGAATCCGTAAATTAGCGAAATTATAAGTGATAATTGCAGCCCTTATCAAGTATTAAATTATGAGATAGGGAGATATTTTATTGTAGGTTTCTTCGTCAATCGTCATTATTTTTTTCAGATCCTGCAAAGTTTTAAAATCACCATGCTGCTTTTTATATTCAGTAATAACTTTCGCCAATTGCCAGCGTATGTAAGGATGAGCCTTTAATTCCTCTTCTTTTGCAGTGTTTACATTTAGTTTCTTTACATCGTTCCCCGATATTTTTAACAGCGGTTTTATTTTTTGAAATACAGAATCCGGCAGCCCAAAAGTTTCTGCAATCTGTTCTACTTTGTAAAAACC
>JANXTG010000241.1 GCA_025352525.1 Ferruginibacter sp. | reverse complement strand
CAAGAAAAACCTTGCTTGATTATTGTAAAAAATATCCGTTTGCTGCTACAGCATTACAAGAGTGGTATTATGAAATATTATTGTGTGATTTTAAAAATTTTAATGAATTAAAACAGGTTTATAGTTCGGCAAGTATTGTTGCCGATGACAGAGTAGTTTTTAATATCATGGGTAATAAATTTAGACTAGTAATTAGGATTGTATTTGACTACAAAGCAATACAAATAAAGTGGTTTGGAACACATGCAGATTATGACAAAATAAATGTCAACATTATCCAATTTAAAAAGAAATAAAAATGGAACTAAAAATAATTAAAACTAAAAGCCAATATGAAAAAACACTTTCATGGATCGATGAAATGTTTGACAAAAAGGTAAAACCTAGTACGCCCGTTGGAGAAAAATTACAAATTGCTTTATTGGTTGTAAAAAAATATGAGGATATCAGCTATCCTATTCCCTATCCTGATGCTATTGATGTAATAAAATTAAAAATGGAAGAACTAGGGCTGAAAAATAAAGACATGATTGAAAAGATTGGTAGTAAAGGTTATGTATCATCTATTTTAAACAAGAAAAAGCCACTTACATTAGATATCGCTAAAATTTTTCATAGGGAATTACATATTCCTGCTGAAATATTGTTGCAATAAAAAAAGCACCACAAAATTGTGATGCTTTCGTTAAATTTATAATTGAAAATTTATTCGGCCTCAGCCACTACTTCTTTTACCTCGGGTATCATTCTTTTCATCATTCCCTCAATACCGGCTTTTAAAGTAATCATGCTGCTTGGGCAGCCACTGCAGCTTCCCTGCATCATTAAATTTACTCTTCCGTTTTCATAACTTTTAAACTGTATAGCACCGCCATCCATTTCAACAGCAGGTTTTACATAATTCTCCAGCAATTCCTTTATACGTTTTACTACATCATCATCATCGGCACTAACTTCATTAGTACTTTCTGTTTTACGTATGGCAATCTCTTCTTCATTTACCACAGGTTTACCTTCTTCCAGATAATCCTTTAAAAATTGTTTGATAGTTGGTATTACATCCTGCCAGTCATCAGTATCAGGCGTTTTGGTAAGCGTAACGAAATTGCTTGCTATAAAAACCGATTTGATAAAAGGAAAAGTAAATAATTCCTGTGCAAGCAGAGATGGTTTTGCACTTTCCTCATCAGGGAAATCAATGCTTTTTCCTGGATACAATAGTTTATTTGCAACAAATTTCATTGTCTCCGGATTGGGAGTCATTTCTGTATATATACTTATTACGGGATTGCCTGTTTTTATCATTGTTACTCTTTTGTTGTTACTAAAAATCTAAACCTTAAAATTAATCTATTATGTTGTATTGGTAACGAGCATTTTATTTCGATAACCGAAAATGGTTAAAATTAGCATTTACAATTATTCATATAGATTATTCTTATCAGCTTTTGCCAGAGCAACCATGAAATCAGCTAATTTATCAGTGACAGCTTCAAAAAAACGATGTCCTTTTTCTTTTGTTGAAAAAGAAGGATCACCAATACCTGTATCTTCTGTAACCTGCGACCATTTTCTTTCAGCCCATGCCCAGCCTTCTGCAAATTCCTTTATAACCGACTTTTTTGCATTCCCAGTTCCTGCTTCCTGTAATGGAAGAACTAAATGTGGTGCCAAATGCAGTATGAGACTCGTTTCCATTTCATCTGCATGGTCGCCCATTTTATCAAAATACTTGGTTTTATCTAAAGATTGAAACCAGTTACAGGTACTTAAAAACATATCGGGGAACTTTGACCCAAGCTCTCTTATTATCTGCTTAAAATCGTTACCACCATGGCTGTTTACAATAAGTAACTTGTAAATTTTCTGCCTGTTTAATACCTCAATAATATCTGAAAGAATAGCCATTTGGGTACTCGGGTAGATGTTTATATTCAGCTTTATATCTGCCTGTCCGGTATTTACACCAAAAGGAATGGTAGGCAACACAATTATTTTAGCTCCATTATCGCAAGCCATTCGAGCAGCTTCACACGCTATTGCAGTAGCCTCAATATTATCTGTGGCATAAGGCAAATGATAATTGTGTGCCTCTGTTGCACCCCATGGTAATACAGCAATATCATACACTGCATCTTTTACGTTTTTCCAATTTGTTTCTGCTAAAATATAAGGTTTCACTAGTATGTATTTTGTTAGTCAAGAATCCTCAGCTTGGCATAATTCAACATTATTTTCTTTTCGCCGTTCAATTCAAAATTAATTGTAGCAATTGGATTATGTGCTGCGCCTTCCATTTTTGCAACTATGCCAAATCCAAATTTCATGTGTTCTACTTTTTGTCCTTCTATTAAATCAGCCGTATTGCTTGCAACAAAATCTGTTGAGGGAACATGCTCTTTTAGTGTTGGACGTGCAGGCATTGCATAAGACGGTTTGGGTGGTTCTTTTTTTTCAAAACTGCCACCCGTATTTTCAAACCCTCTACCCATGCGCTCAAATGCACTGCCACGGTTGGCTGCACTCGATGCGTTGTTGCGTGCAGGTGCACCTGCATAACTTTTATCAATATTTGTTTCGGGCATTTCATCTAAAAACCTGCTGGGGTCATTCTGCTGCAACTGCCCA
>JANXTG010000233.1 GCA_025352525.1 Ferruginibacter sp. | reverse complement strand
CGTTTTTTAAAAATAAAATTCTGAATTTTTTTTATAGGTTCAAAATTATTTAATGCTCCATTTTTTAATGAAAAACTTACTTCGCCATTTACAGTTGAAGGAAGTACTTCTCCTTCATCATTAATATTTAAAGCAGTGTTAACCTTAGCTGTTAACTGCCCTTGGAGATTTGTAGATAAAATACCATCCTGTCCAAAATTATTAAACGATGCAAACAATTTCTTTACATCTACATTATTAACATCAGCATTAATATTTGCGGTATGATAAGCTCCTGAATTATTTAGTAACTGGCCTTTTATATTCATACTGCCCCCGTTTGCCTGCATACTTATATTATTCAATAAATATCTATCCTGTAATAATGTTATGCTTGCATTTGCATTGTTTGCAATAAATTTTTTGTAACGTAGAATGTCTGCATTTAATGAAATATCAATTATACCTTTTTCTAACAGATCATCAATTTTAAGTGCCATATCGCCAAAACTTTTTTTGTTGCTGCTTGCTTTTTTTACTGTGGCACTTTTCTTTTTCAACAAATAAGTAAACGCATTTAAATTTAGATCGGGCGAATAAACATTGTAATCTATTTTAACCCTGTTAGGTTCTGTATTTATTAATGTAAGAACATTTTTGGCAGTACCGTTCATTACAATTTTATTATTAAGAATATTACATTGAAGGTTTTGAATAAATACATCAGAATTTTTAAAATTTAAAGAACCATTTACATTTTTCAATTCGACATTTCTTGGTGCAAACAGAAGCGATCCGTTTTTAAAAGATATACTACCGTTGAGAAATGAATTTGTATTATTGTTTTTTTCTATGGGGCCCTTATAATCAAGTATTACATCTGCATTACCCGATAAAAGCTGTATGGAATTAATAGGGATTACATCATTTAATTGAGTAAAATTAAATGATGAACGAAGATCGCAGGTAAGGGTTGGTACGCTAAAATTTAAAATTTCAATTTTATTTGATACTACAGGAAGTCCCCGCCAGTTTGCTTTTAAATTATTTATATGAATAACAGAATTTGGATCATTCCGTGGTTGACCGAGTACAGCTTCATTACTAAAAAATCCGGAAAAGCTTGCATCTTCAAAATCTATAAAAGTGGTCACCATATTGGTGTGTTCCACCATCCATTGCGCATAAATGGATGGTTCATCTCCCTGCAAAGGACCTTTTAATTTTGTAACTACATTAATAGGTTTGTTTAGACTGACCATGGAAAGCGATTTTGCAATCCGCTCAGGCAAAAGCTTCTTCGCCTCTTCATATAAAATTTTCGACGCATAAATATTTAATGAGAATGCGGGATTTTTATCTCCTAAATCAAACTTACCTGAAATATTAAATGGCTTATTAGCAATTTTTACATCTATACTGTCAAAACTTAAAACCTGAGAAATTTTACCGTACGACAATTTAAAATCCCCCGAAAAAGATGCTCCTTTTAAAAAAGTTCCATTCGGTAAATTAAATGCCATGCTGTTTATGAAAATATCAGCATCAGTATTTAAATCCAAACTACTGTCTGAGTCATTTAATTTCATGGTAATTTTCATAACATCAAAATCATGCAGTTTTTCTCTTTTACGGTCATCTAAAATAAACCGCACATTTTGTAGGACAATGTTTTTTAAACTAATCTCCTTCGATGTTTTTTTAGGACCACCAGCAGAATCTTTTTTGCTTTTTAAAAGATAAGTATTGCTGTATCCACTAGTATCGGTATAAAAGTAAATATTGGCATTTCGCAAAACAAGACCTGTAAGCGCATCCTGTTTTTTTATTAATTTAAGAATATTTAGGTTTACGTAAGCCTCTTTTGCTGCAAAAAAAGGATGATGGTGTTTTGCATACATACTGTCTGTAAGAGAAATATCTTTTAAGATCACGGCAATTCTTGGAAAATTTTTAAGGATGCTAACATCAGCATCGCCGATAGTTAATTTACCATTAAGTTTATCACTTACATTATCAGTTAGCTGTTTAATAATTTTTACTTTATTTGTTTTAATGTAAAAAAAAACACCTGCGTAAAATACTATTATCAAAAGGACAAGGACTAAACAAACTTTTAAAATAACAGGCAAAATCTTTTTCAAATTATTTTTATTAAATTATATTTTTGAAGCTCTTATCATATAATCAAATCTGCAAATACTAATTTATTGATAATTATAAGAACATCAACAAATGTTAAGCCTTTTTTTGAAAAGAATTAAAGGAAAAATAATACACATTATGAAAATTAATTTTTGGACTATAGGCAAAAGCCACGACAGTATTGTAAAGGAAGGAGTTGAACTTTTTACAAAGAGGATAGGAAATTATTATCCTGTTGAATGGCTAATTGTTCCTATGCCCAAAAATGCCGGCATAATGGAACCTGCAATACTTAAAATAAAAGAGGGGGAAGTTTTGTCAGCACTGCTTACCAAAGAGGATTATGTTGTACTACTTGATGAACATGGTAAAACCCTAACCAGTGAAGGATTTAGCAAATTTATAGAACAACGCACTGTAGAAAGTGTAAGAAATATAATTTTTATTATTGGCGGAGCATATGGTGTATCTGACGCAATCATACAAAGAGCAAATTTTAAATGGAGTCTATCGGCTTTAGTATTCCCTCACCAGTTAGTTAGATTAATATTGGCAGAGCAGGTTTACAGGGCATGTTCAATAATTAGAAACGAAAAATATCATCATGCATAAAATGTAGAAGGCAGTCATAAAATTAATTAAGACTGCCTTCGAACAAATATGTTATAAAGTTATTTAAGCCTTGTCCAAGTCTGTGTATTATTTTGACCTGCTGCATTTTTACCATTCACTTTTATCTCACCATTAGATATTACAGCAATAGCTGCAGGCTGGTAGTTTAGTGCGCCTGAATTACAATTGCTTAATAAATTATCAATTACATATCCACCTGCTTTATCAGATTTAATATTTTTCCATTTTATATCATTATCTCTGTAACACTGTGTATTATTTCCTAAATAAGTGAATTTACCTTCTGAGGAAAATAGTGAAACAGTTACAATACTATTTAATAAAGTATTTTCAGGATTATTACTGCTTAGCTGCCATTTGCCATTCAAAGAAAATACAGCTCCACCGGTAGTATTTGTTGCTTGTCTAACCGCATCGCAACTTGTTAAAGCAAATAAAAAACCAAGTAAAGAAAAAAGTTTAAGTGTTTTCATAATTTAAGTTTTTAAGTATAAAATCCCTTTTTCAAAAAGTATACCAGCAGATAATTATTAAAATCATTTTAACTAAGTTAACAAAACTTTGGATAATTTTTTGCCTTAGCTTTGGCAAAAATTATAAGAATGGATTTCTTACAATACCCTGTAACCCTCATCCTCATTGCCGCAAACATTTTATTTTCTATAGTAGGTTTTTCTAATAATATATTTTTATCAAAAACAATTGGATGGCCATATTATGAAAAGCGCAACAAAGAGTATTACCGTTTTATTACATCGGGTTTTTTACATGCAGATTGGATTCATCTTTTCTTCAACATGTTTACCCTTTATTTCTTTGGAAAAAATTTGGAACTAATATTATCATTAAGCGGACTTGGCGGAAAATTTGCTTATTTAACTCTTTACTTTTTAGGATTAATAGCGGCTGATATTCCTAGTTATATAAAACACAAAAATGATTCAAATTACCGTTCACTCGGTGCGTCAGGTGCAGTTTCAGCTGTGATTTTTGCAAGCATTATTTTTAGCCCCTGGAGGAGCATTTATTTATATGGTGCAATACAAATTTCAGCAACCATCTATGCAATTCTGTATGTTATTTATTGTATTTACATGGGCAAAAAAAACCAAGACAATGTAAACCATGATGCGCATTTATGGGGCTCGGTTTTTGGATTTGTATTTACTATTGCTTTAATAGCAGTAATAAGGCCCGAACTTTTTCCATATATTTTAGAAGACATTAAAAAGCTTAGTGTATTTGGAACTAACGAATTAAGCTCAGTTTTACAATTTGTTTTGAACTCGAGATAATTTTAAAACGTTCATCTATTCTGTAACCAATTACCCAAACGATTTTTTTATCGGACTCTAATACCCAGCATTTTTCTTTTTGCAGAAGAGAAAGTTTTATATCAATCAAAAACCGGCTTAATTTTTTCTTTTTTGTCATTCCCAAAGGATAAAAATAATCTCCTGTTTTCCATTTACGCAGCAGTAAAGGATAGGTAAAATCAGCTGCATCTACAAATACTGTCGAAGCATCATCTCCTACAAATTTTTCCGGCTTAGCCGATGGATATATCTGTAATGT
>JANXTG010000181.1 GCA_025352525.1 Ferruginibacter sp. | reverse complement strand
ATAGTTAAGAAAATTGCAGGCACTGTTGTCCAAAGCAACTCAAGCTTTGTATTGTGTGGAAAGAAGAATGCTTTTTTACCTTCTTTTTCCTGATATTTAAATGCGAACCAAAAAAGTAATATCTGGGTCATTATAAAAATAAACCCCGTTACACCAATTGTTAGGTATAACATAAAATCAATCTTTTCACCTTCAACTGAGGCAGAACCTTGCGGAAAAAGTGTTTTATGAAAAAACCATTCATTACAAACGTAAACTCCTATTAATCCAAAAATTAAAAAAGCTATTAACAAAAATCCGTTTATTTTATTATTCTGTTTGCGTGTTTTTTCTTCTCCTTTTAATACACTAACGTATTCGCTCGCTTTTGCAATTTGAAATATGACCACAAAGACCATGATAACAATTGCCAATAAAAATAATTCTTTCATTTTTTGCTTTATTTTTTACGGTGAAACATCTTATTTCAACCGTCATTCTTTCTAATAATCAAAACCACTTCTTGCTAAAAACTTGTTTAATGTTTTTGCATACTCACATACGAATATTCTATGTGTGATGTATCATACTTTCCTTTAAAAAAGGATGATTTTTCGCAACTAGAGAATGTTTGGTTAAGTAGCCTCCAACTCCCCACATAATTACACCAATAAACAGGCAGGCAATGCCAAATTCAAACGGCATGAGCTCAAAATTTGGACCTACCGTTCCTGGCATTATCATCTGGAAAAAATCTATCCAATGGCCAAATATGATTAGTACAGCGACAAATGTGACAATAGTCCAATTCCTTTTAGAGCTTTTTCTCATCAATATTAACAAGGGTGCCATAAAGTTTACAACAAGGTTAAAAAAGAATATTCCGTAGTATGGACCTGTCTTTGTTGCAGTGCCAATTCTGTCAATAAAATAACGTGTTTCTTCCGGTTGATTACTATACCAAATCAACATATATTGATCAAACCAAAGGTACGCCCAGAACACAGAAAATGCAAACATGAATTTCCCAATATCATGCAAATGTTCCTCTGTTACGTATTCCAATTGCCCTCTGTTCTTCAAAAATATTACGAATATCGCAATCAAAGAAAGTCCTGAAACGAATGTACTTGCAAAAGTGTACCAGCTGTACATCGTACTATACCAATGTGGATCAATACTCATTAACCATAACCATGGAACTGTTGATGCTACACTTAATCCAAAAAATACAATAAAATAGGAAGCGTAAGTAAAATTTACATCTATCCATCTTTTTGCTTCAGCATGATCCATTGGACCTGTTTCATCAGATTTTAAACTAAGGGAACGCATTTTACGACCCAATAAAATCCACAATATTATTGAAACAGCCGACCATACTAGAAAAAACGTGGGGTTTAAAAAACCATGTTTACCGTTAAGAATTTTATCGAATGTGCCTGTACCCTTCACATAAAGATTTGGATCTAACCAATGATAAATATCTGTACGACCACCTAATACAATTGCCAACAATATAATAAATGTAATTAAACCCAATACCGGTACCACACTTGATATTGCTTCAGGTACTCTGCGCATAGCAACTTGCCAGCCGCCCATTGCCAAAGTTGTAATACATATAAAAAACATAGCAGCATTTGCAGTAAGCAACCAGTAAACACTGTTTTGTAATAATACTGCCCAAAACCTTGTTCCATTTACATTACCATGTGATCCGCCTTCGGCATGTACAGGATGAGCAAATGGATGAAACACTATAAAACCGTATAAAACCGCAAGCAAACCTGCAACGATTAGGCCCCATGTCCATTTTTTGTAGCTTCCCGGTAATTCAAACTTATTATTGTAGTTCATCTAATTCTATTTTATAAAACTTAAATATGCTTTACTGTTTATTTATATCTTTTTTGCTGTGGTATCTTTTGCTGCTGCAGATGATGTAGAGTCCGCTTTTGGCTGAAGTGTTCTAATATATTTTACAATCATCCAACGTTGTGCTCTTGTTACCTGAGATGCATAACTACCCATTATTCCTTTACCATAAGTAATTGAATGAAACATAGTTCCATCAGCCATTTTTACATAGGCCTCGGCAGTTAAGTTAGCTACTCCACCCACATATCCACCAGTTGCTATTGGTCCATTAGCAACTCCGCCTGCACCATGGCAAATGGCACAATTTACATTAAACAATCTGCCTGCTTCTGCCATTTGAGCTTTGGTAATTATAACAGAATCGTAAGGATTTTTTACCGTGCTGCTCAATTTATAACCATTACTGTCATTAGGTAATGTGTAAGGAAATAATTCTCCTCTCTTTATAGTTCCAGATGGCGGTACGTTGTTAAAAAAAATCATATCTCCACCTTTCTTAAACATATCCATTGTAAATTTTGTACTGTCCCTTTTAGCAAAACTTTCATATGCTCTGCTATAAGCCATATCAGGCATATATATTTTACCGGGCACACGTTTACTATCACAACCAGAAAAAATTAATGCTGCCGTTACAAGAGTTGTAGGTATTATATGTGTAAGTAGTTTCATTGGTTTTTATTGTCCATTTTCGGTCCAAAAGCGACCATTTAAATTTCTATTTTGAATTTTTTAATAACCTAGCTCCTCTCTGTAAAGTTTTTGTTCTTTATCATATCTGCCAAGCCACCAACCTGATTCTGCTACCTGAATATTTATATCTTTTGCTCCCACACTTTGCAAAAAGCTTTGCACTTCACTATCATTGGTTTTTTCAGTACATTCTATTACCATTACAAAATGATCGTCAGTGGAACGGGCACTAAAATGGTGTTTTTTTACAAACGGAGATAATTGGCAGAGGTAACAAAAAGTTAGCACCATACCAACTGCTGAAAATAAAACTGTAAGTTCAAATGTGATGGGAATCCAAGCAGGAAGGGCAAAGTGAGGCTTGCCGCCAATATTTAAAGGCCAGTCTTTTGTAAAAACCCAGCTGATAAATGTAAGCGCTGTTGTAGTTCCCATAACAGCATAAATGAAACCCGCTGTATGTATGCTTGTTTCTCTTAAACCCATTGCATGGTCTAGACCATGAACCGGAAAGGGAGTGTACACATCATGAATTTTGTAGCCTGCTTTTCTAACATTCTTTACCGCGGGAAACAACACCACTTCATCATCAAATGATCCTACCACAAATTTTTTTATTCCACTCATAGATTATTATTTTCCGAGGGTTTTACCCATGATTATTCAAACTAAACCCCATCGGGATTTGTATTTATTTAATGTGCATGTTCTACTTCTTCAATATAAAATTTCTCGGCATCTGCTTTTTCTATGTCACTCATTTTAACCTTATAATTTTCACCACTAGTTTTTAAGATTGATTTAATCTCAGCTACAGCAATTACAGGGAAATATTTTGCAAAGAAAAAGAAGCAGGTGAAAAATAAACCAAACGTACCAAGGTAGAAACCAATTTCATAGATACTTGGGCTATAATACGTACTCCAGCTAGATGGTAAAAAATCTCTATAAACTGAAGTAACAATAATTACAAAACGCTCATACCACATACCAATATTTACAATTATACTCATGAAAAAAGTTACCGTAATATTTCTTCTTAATTTTTTACTCCAGAACAATTGTGGAGAAAGAACGTTACAGAACATCATCAGATAATAACTCCAGCCGTAGGGACTAAATATATTTCCTCTGTTTTCAAAAAATGCATGTATCTCATAAGGGTTTTGACCGTACCATGCAATGAACAATTCAGTTAGATATGCAATACCTACAATACTTCCTGTAAGTACAATTACTTTATTCATTGCTTCGATATGACCGACAGTAATGTAATCCTGCAGGTTTAAAACTTTTCTTACTATAATCAACAATGTTTGCACCATTGCAAAACCCGAAAATATGGCTCCTGCTACAAAATACGGTGGAAAAATTGTGGTGTGCCAACCCGGTACTACTGAAGTTGCAAAATCAAAAGATACGATCGTATGTACAGAAAGTACAAGTGGTGTACTTAAACCTGCCAATACCAATGATAATGATTCGAAACGCTGCCAGTGTTTGGTACTGCCCGTCCACCCGAAGGCTGCAATACCATACATCATTTTACGAAACTTCGTTTTAGCCCTATCTCTTACTGTTGCAAAATCAGGCATTAATCCTGAATACCAGAATAACAATGAAACCGTGAAATAAGTTGATATCGCAAACACATCCCACAACAGCGGAGAATTGAAATTTACCCACAAAGGACCACGTGTATTAGGGTAAGGCAATACAAAAAACGCCATCCATACCCGACCCATATGCCATATTGGAAACTGACCAGCACACATTACCGCAAAAATTGTCATCGCTTCTGCAGCACGGTTTACACCTGTTCTCCAACCTTGTCTAAACAATAATAGAATAGCAGAAATAAGTGTACCTGCGTGGCCAATACCAACCCACCAAACGAAGTTGGTTATATCCCATCCCCAACCAATTGTTTTATTAAGATTCCATTGACCAATACCATAAGTAACCTCCCTGTAAATACTGTAAACACCAAACATAAGCAGTGCCACACTGATATAGAAACCAATGTACCAAAGCCTTCCCGGCTTCATCTCAATGGGGCTGATAATATCTTCCGTTACCTGGTGATAATCTTTATTACCATCTACAAGCGGCTCCCTTTGTTGTGATTCGTATTTGAGTAATGACATATTTTTTTATTAGATTTTAGACATTAGACACAAGATTTAAGACTTGAATCTTACTAAACATTTACCTTTTTAATTTTTGTATTCGAATTAAAGCCCTTTTACACTAAACATCGTTGTTAACTCACATTTGCTGCATACTTCTAATCATCCTCACCTTCTTACTTTCTACAACGTAATGCCCGAAAACTTAATTGCTTTTAGTGTGCTGCTTCTACTTCTTTCTTTTCCTCAATATTACCTTCCATTTTTTTACCTTCAGGGCCATTACTATTTTCATGTTCTCTTTCATTGCCGTTGTTTACTTCTCTGTCTGTATTTCTAACTTTAGCCAGGTAACTCACATTTGGTAAAACGTGTAATTGTTCTAACACATAAAAATTACGATTAACCTGCTCTACGTTTCTTATTTTGTAAACATCACTTTGTTTATCGTTTACATTACCGAAACTGATAGCATTAGAAGGACATGCCTGAGCACAAGCCACTTTTACATTACGAACAAGTGTTGGATCCTGTTGCTTTTTTGCTTCTAGCTTAGTGTCCTGTAAACGTTGTACGCAAAAAGAACATTTTTCAATTACTCCACGAGCTCTTACTGTCACATCCGGATTTAATACCATTCTTGTAAGATCATCATTCATTTGATACATCACTTCATTGGTATCTACTCCCACCAATGCTTTTTGGTTATCGGCAAAACTATCCGCTCCATTATAATCAAGCCAGTTAAAACGGCGCACTTTATAAGGACAGTTGTTTGCACAATATCTTGTACCGATACAACGGTTGTAAGTCATTTGGTTCAAACCCTCGCTGCTGTGGTTTGTTGCAGCTACAGGACACACATTTTCGCATGGTGCGTTGTCGCAGTGCTGGCAAAGCATTGGTTGAAAAATTACATCAGGGTTTTCAAGATCGCCTGTAAAATATCTGTCAATACGCAACCAATGCATTTCATGAGCTCGCTGCACCTGTATTTTTCCTACAACACTAACATTATTTTCTGCGTTACAGGCTACTACACAAGCGCTACAACCTGTACATGTATTTAAATCTATGCTCATTCCCCACTTAATACCCGGCTTTTCAAAATCAGGATATTGGGTAGCATCTTTTACATAATCTGTTTTACCGTCAGGCGTTATCAGCATTCTTTCATGCCTTGGTTCAGCTAAAACTTCTTCCGGATTTTTTTTAAAGGCTGCAAGGTTGGTTTCGTAAACAACCGGACGTCCCTCTGTAAAACCATGCACCTGCGTTTGAGCAATTGCATAAGTATCTGCAGTTTTTTCAATTAATGCAGGAGATGAATAAGAGAAAGTTGTACCATCCCAGCCTGCAAAAATATATGCATTTTGTCCTGCACCAAATGCTGCACGACCTATTCTGTCTAAATTAACTTCTTTTTCTGCAGCGGCATTTCCACGACCGTAACCAACCGCAATAGCAATGGTATTAGCATTTAACCCCGGTATAATTACAATTGGCAAACTTAAAGCCTTTCCATTTACAGTAACTTTCATTACCGGTTTTTCAGGATGCACTTCATATTTATCGGCATCTTTTTTATTTGGATTGGTAACATCAAAATTAAACATGCTTTTTGCCATAGATGGCGCCACCATTGCATAATTATCCCATGTTACTTTCGTAATAGGATCTGGAAGTTCCTGCAACCAAGGATTATTGGCTTGGTTACCGGTACCCATTCCAATTTTTTGATAAAGTACCACTTCATATTCACCACTTTTTACAGCAGCAATTTTTGCAGCCGCTGAAGATATATTTGCACCATTGTAAGAAGCCCTTGTAAAAATTGCAGTTCCGGTAGTTTCAATAATTCCATCCTGCAAAGCTTTATCCCATAGATTAATTGATACTAGCTTTGTTGCCCAATATTTTTTTAGATAGCTTTCATATGCATCTGTAATTTCCGGTATTGTACCTTGAACATATCCTTTAGGTACGCTGTCTTTTACAACAACAGGAGCAACCAAGGCGCCGCCACTCCAATTAAGTAAAGATGTTTGAAAAGATCTTGTTTTAAATAATGGGTTGATGATCGGTTGTATGATACTTATATATCCTGTTACCGCTTCTGTATCTCCCCAGCTTTCTAACCAATGATTATTAGGTAAAATATATTTACACAGCTCTGTCGTTTCATCCATCGTCGAATTAAAAGAAACAGATACCGGTATTTTTGATAAGGATGCTGCAAACTTTTTACCGTCTAGATAAGTATAAACCGGATTACAGTCATAAATTAAAAGAGCACCAACATTTCCAGCATTCATATCAGCTGCAAGCGTTACCATTTCAGTATCTATTCCTTTTCTAATGTTTGATGTGTTGCTCCAGTTAATAGTTGTACCGTTGGCGCCAATTGCTTCGTTAATTGCATTTACGATTAACTGAACATTTACGTCATTGCTTCCACACACAACCAAAGAAGTCCCTTTATTTGCAGCAAGTAACGCCGCAGTTTGTTCAATACCTTTTGTTAGTCTTGCATTTTTAAATACCGGAGCTGTAACAGCACCGCCCAATTTTGCAAGTAATGCTAAAGCAACATTTCCTGTTTCAGATGGTTTATGGGTATATCTATCATCAGCATTACTTCCTGTCATACTCATCATACTTTCAAAATGGATATGACGACTCAGCTCAGGCTTGTTTGCTTTAACTTTTTTATTTTCTGAATATTGCTTGCTGTATTCTGTAACACTTAACCAAGTTCCAAGAAAATCGGCCCCAAGGCTAACTATAGTAGTTGCTTTGTCAAACCGATATTGAGGCAGGGCTTTTTTGCCGTAACTGGCTTCATTAGCCAGTATCATACCGCTGTAACTTACTGCATCATATTGCACATGACGACCTCCGGGATATTTTGCTAAAAACTCAGTGATGAGTTGTAATGTAGATGGCGAGTGAATGGTAGAAGTTAGCAACACTACAGGTTTGCCTGCAATGCCCGCCATTGCGGTTGCTATTATTTTATCAAAGTTTTCAAAACTTGTTATTTCCTTAAATTCATTGCCAGATTTTTGAAGAGGATGGCGTAACCGTGTTGGATCATACAAATCCAAAACCGATGCCTGAGATTGTGCACTTGTTGCACCTTTTGTAATTGATGAAAGTTCGTTACCTTCTATTTTAATAGGGCGGCCATCTCTTTGTTTTACAACAACGCTTATTGCATCACCAGCGTTTACATAAGTAGATGCATAATAATTGGGAACACCCATAATTACGTTATCAGGCCTTTGTAAATAAGGTACAGCTTTACGTACAGGCATTTCGCAACTTGCAGCAATAGCGGCTGCAGCAGTACTAAAGCCTAAGTATTTTAAAAAATCTCTTCTAGGTGCTTTGATATCAAGTAACCCTTTACTATCCAAATCCTCCAGTGGAAGCAATTCTTCCTGAAACTCTTTTTCTGTAGCATTTTTAAACCTATCTGATTGTGTTAAATCTCCAAAATTTTGCCAGTACTGTTTATTGTTACTCATACTCTTTTTAAAATGTGCTCAAAACAAACTTGCTGTTCTGCTTATCTGCTAATGTGCTAATTCTTTAAATTCGAATTTTAAAATTTATCAAAACTATTGCTCAACGTAAATACAAGTGGTATTAATAGTGACACTTCTGACACTCAGTTCCACCAATTTTTTCTACTGTTACACTATCCATTCTATGTGGATTTAATATTTTTCTACCAGATTTGTCTATTACAGAATCTTTCATTTGCTCATGAAATTTTTCGTAAATGCTGTAAAATTTATTTCCTGTGCTATCAGCCTTATTATAAAAATCTACTTTAGATTCTCTGTGGCAGTTTATACACCAGCCCATACTTAAGTCAGAATACTGGTATACTTCAGGCATTTCCTGAATGTTACCGTGACAGGTCTGGCAATTTTGTTTACCAACTTTTACGTGCTGGCTATGGTTAAAATAAACATGGTCAGGCAGATTATGTATTTTTATCCATTCTATTGGATGTGCCCCGTCAGGAAGGCCATCTTTGTTATTATCAGGATTGTATTCTTTCTTTTCAGGATTCCAGCCTGCATAAGCATACAATTTCTGTATTTCTGCGGTACCGTTTACTGAAGTGCCATCTTCTCTTGTTATAGCTTCTCCTTTGTATTCTTTAATTGCCATATGGCAGTTCATACAAACATTCACAGATGGTATACTTCCGCTCTTACTATCCTGCGTGCCGCCATGGCAATACAAGCAGGATATTTGATTTGTACCCGCATGTACTTTGTGTGAGTAATAAATAGGCTGCTCAGGCTGGTAATTTTTCATACGCCCTAAACCCATAGCACCGTTTATAGTTGTATAACCGCCCAGACCAAAGAGAAGTAATACAGCAGCCATCAAGTAAGTTTTATTACGATAAAAAGGCACCGGTTCTCCTCTTAATACACCTTCCTTATCATCGGATAATTTTCGAAGGTTGCTATTTACCTGTAGTAATATAAATGCTACTACAGCAAGTATTAAAGTTAATATGCCGAAAAGAAGTGAGTTGTTGTCACTACTTTCAGAGGTAGCACCAGCAGCAGTTCCTGAAGGAGCTACCGGTTCTTTGTATGCATCTACATAATCTAGTATTGCATCTATTTCTGCTTTTTTTAATGCGGGAAAAGCTGTCATTACAGTTGGTTTCCATTTTTCAAACAACCCTTTTGCATATGGGTCCGAAGCAATCATTCCTGAAGGGTTTGCTACCCATTTGTACACCCAATCTTTTGAAGGTTCTCTGTTTCTGGCTCCTGCTAAAGCCGGACCTGTATAATCTTGATTAGGTTTATGACAGTTTGCACACTGGGCTTTAAATAAAGCTTCTCCTTGTGCAAAAACAGTATTATTTGATATAAATCCAATGAGAATAAGACTTGCGATAAATCGAGAAATGAATTTTTTGTAACGAATCATACAATTAAGCCGGGTTTTTTTATAGAAAATGGCTCTTCCATCCGCAAAAATAAGACAGGATACTGACAAACTATCAACATTTATAATTTTTTTTTACCCCGTTTTACACTAAATACCCAATCTAGAAAGAGGTTTTTAATAATGATTGTCACCACTTTGTAATTGAATTTTATAAAAATTTTTTAACTAAAAAAAGGAACTTTTGGGTTTCATATTTTTAATTGATTTTTGCTGGATACTTAAAAAACTGCAAACAAAATGGAAGGTGAGTGCAGTAAGATTATTGCTCATTATTTCAACTTTTGCAATTGGTGGAAGTCTGTGTGCTTATAGCGGCAGAAAATTATTTGGGGTTACAAATATTGAAAAAGGATTTTTATGGGTTTTACTTTACATCATAACCATAAGTATCTTGTGGCCAATTGCAATTATACTTGTCAGTATTCCTTTGGGACAGTTCTTTTTTTTTAAAAGATACCTTAGCAGTATTTATGAAAAAATTAGTGGTAAAAAGAAAATATGATATTAAAAATCTCAAAACTTTGTAAATGAATATTGCTATATTTTCCAGTGGAGGAGGAAGTAATGCTGCTGTTATTATGAAAACACTCGGGTCTTTTATAAAAAAAGAAACTGCATCATTAGCGGTAGTAATTTCCAATAATGAAAAAGCCGGCGTAGTAAACATTGCTGCAGATCATAATATTCCCTGCGAGATTATTTTGCTAAAAAATAAAACTGATGCGCAGCAAACTGAAGCATATTTTAAGTTATTTGAAAAGTATAAAATAGAATTTATTGTACTTGCCGGTTATTTAAAAAAACTGCCAAAAGAAATTACAAATGCTTACCCAAAAAAAATTATAAACATTCATCCGGCATTATTACCCGCTTATGGTGGTGCAGGCATGTATGGCCAATTTGTGCATAAGGCTGTAATTAGTGCAGGGGAAACACAAAGCGGAATTACTGTACATTATGTGGATGAAGTGTATGATCATGGACAAATCATTTTTCAAGAAAAATGCGCTGTTGAAAAAAATGATACTGCTGAAGATCTTGCAAAAAAAATACTGGGACTGGAACATAAATTTTATACAGAGATTTTAGCTGACACAATACTTTCTCAAATTCCTGTTAAATAAAACAACGGTTTTCTTCTTATATATTTTTGTGGTGTAATATTACCCATCAAAAAAATACTGTCTTGCGTATTATTTCTATTTTTATATTTTTATTTTTTTGCCGTTTTACCCTAACCGCACAGATTATGGTGAGCGGTACGGTAATGGATAACACAAAAATTAATTTTGTAGAAGCTGTTGGCGTAATGAGTACCGGAGGAAAAATAACTGTAACAGATTCTTTAGGAAAATACAGCATTCAGGCTGCTAGCGATGACTCTTTATATTTTATTTACAATAACAAACCCACCCAAAAATTTGCTGTAAGTAAAATATCAAACACTGCTCAATTTGATATTTCGCTTCACATTCCTGTAAAAAGCAGGTACAGTTTATTAAAAGAAGTTGTTGTTTATTCAAAAAATTACAAACAGGATTCTGCTGCAAACAGAGAAAATTACGCAGAAATTTTTTCTTATAAAAAACAAGGTATTCAAACTTCTGTTAGTCCCGGTGGCGGAGTAGGGCTTGATGCAAATGAACTAATAAATGTCTTTCGTTTTAAAAGAAATAAAAGATTAAAAGCATTTCAGCAAAGACTGGAGGCTGATGAAAAAGAAAAATATGTAGACCATCGATTTAACAAGATTTTTATTAGGCGCATAACACAATTACAAAGCCCCGCATTGGATAGTTTTTTAATTTGGTATCGGCCCACTTATGAATTTTCAAGTACTACCAGTGAGTTAGAGTTTAATCAGTATGTATTAAATGCTTCCTATCATTTTAAAAAAACCATTGGTACCGGAGAGGCAAAAAAAGAAGAGGGCAACACTCAATAATTAATTAAAAGCTCTAAAGTTTTACCTAAACGACTGTAAGCCATAAAATTTTTTTCAAGGTCAAGGTTAAATGGAATTGCTGTATCCAGGCTTGCACAACGCATTACCGGTGCATCAAGTTTATCAAAACAATTTTCGCCAATCCAAGCTGCAACTTCACCGCCTATACCTCCGGTTAAAGAGTCTTCATGTAATATTAAAACCTTGCCTGTTTTTTCTGTAGCTTCTTTTATCGCCTTATAATCTAAAGGCAACAGGGTACGCAAATCTAATATTTCAATACTTATCTTTTTATTCTTTTCTGCATACTCTGTAGCCCAATGTACACCGGCACCGTACGTAATTATAGTTACATCATCACCATGTTGAACCTGCCTTGCTTTGCCAATTTCTATTTCATAATATTCATCCGGCACGCTACCTGTTACGCTTCTGTACAAAGCTTTGTGCTCAAAATACATAACAGGATTAGGGTCATTAATGGCAGCAATCATTAAACCCTTTGCATCTTCAGGCGTGCTCGGGTAAACTACCTTTAAGCCTGGCGTATGTGCAAACCATGCTTCGTTGCTCTGGCTGTGGAAAGGCCCTGCGCCTACACCTCCGCCTGTTGGCATTCGGATTACAACATCAGCATTTTGTCCCCAGCGGTAATGTATTTTTGCCAGATTATTTATTATCTGGTTAAAACCTACTGTTGCAAAATCTGCAAACTGCATTTCCATTACAGCTTTATAGCCTTCTAAACTTAAACCTAAAGCTGCACCTACAATAGCGCTTTCGCACAAAGGCGTATTACGTACACGGCCTTTACCAAACTCATTTACAAAACCTTCAGTTACTTTAAAAGCGCCGCCATATTCTGCAATATCCTGACCCATTAAAATTAAATTATTATGCTGCTTCATGCTTTGCCTGAGACCATCAGAAATAGCGTTGATAAATTTTTTATCAGTTACAGGTTTTAAAGTTGCGGGTTGCGGGTTTGTTTGAAGTATGGAATTGACGAGAACCTTAACCTCAGAACCCACATCTGCCATCTTATAAACATCAGCTACTTCCTCTGCCGTATTCACCACCATTTTATCAGCTTTGTAAGCTTCAGCCAATTCACTATCTATAAAAATTTTTGTGTCAGCTTTGATTTTATCTATATCCTTTTGCATAAAAATATTTTGCGCAAGCAGCCATGCTTCATAATTTTTTACTGGATCTTTCTTTTCCCATTCTGTAAACATTTCAGGCGGCACATATTTTACACCACTGGCTTCTTCGTGCCCACGCATGCGAAACGTCATACACTCTACCAGATAAGGCTTTTGGTTCTTTATACAATAATCTCTTACCCCTTTTATGGTATCATACACTTCCAGCAAATTATTACCATCAATACGAATTCCCTCCATGCCATAGCCCCTGGCTTTATCAACTAAATTTTCGCAGCGGTATTGTTCATTTACAGGCGTGCTTAGGCCGTAGCCATTATTTTCAATAATAAAAATTACAGGTAAATCCCACACTGCAGCGGTATTTAATGCCTCATGAAAATCACCTTCACTTGTGCCACCATCGCCACTAAATGCCAGTGATACTTTTTGTTGATTCTTTAATTTATAAGCCAATGCCACTCCATCAGCAATGGCCAGTTGCGGACCAAGGTGTGATATCATTCCACATACAAAATGTTCTTTGCTGCCAAAATGAAAACTCCTTTCACGTCCTTTGCTGTAGCCTTCCTTGTTGCCCTGCCATTGCATAAATAATTTACTTAATGGCATATTGCGTCCTGTAAAAACACCGAGGTTTCTGTGCAGTGGCATTATCCATTCATCGGGGTTCATGGCGGCGGTTGCACCTACAGAAATAGCTTCCTGACCAATGCCACTAAACCATTTTGAAATTTTACCCTGCCGCAATAACAACAGCATTTTTTCTTCTATCATGCGTGGTAGCAGAATAGATTTATAGAGGTCAATAAGTTTTTCGGTAGTTAATCCTTTATCAGAAAAATTCATGTTACGAAGATAGCTTCTTGCAATATTTAAACCCGTACAAAACCATGTGATATTTATATAAATATTTGTACGCCGGCGATAATTATTTCAGCAACATTTGTCCCGCTATGCACTATTACTCCGCCACAAATTCCACGCACAAAGCTTCAGCGTGGTAGCCATTTCTACCTGCCTACCGGCAGGCAGGTCGGGCGTAGAAGTCAACGTTACAACTTTTTCCAACTGTTTTGGCGTTATCTTTTATCAGCAAAAACTGCATTAATGGCCGACGAAAAAACAGAAAGAATAATACTGAAAATCAAAGCCCACCAAAAGCCATCTATTCTAATTCCATTCATTAATTTAGCTGCAAGTAAAATAATAAGCGCATTAATTACAAAAAGAAAAAGACCTAGTGTAATTACTGTTATTGGGAGAGTTAGCAAAACCAAAATAGGTTTTACAATGGCATTTAAACAAGCAAGTACCAAAGCAAATATTATGGCTGTAGTAATATTTGATATGTGAATCCCCGTTAGAACTTTAGACAAAACGTAAGCTACGATACCGGATATTAAAAGTCGTAAAATGAAGTTCATATGGAGGTTATTTAATGAATTGTAATTACTAAATTTTAAATTTTTATTGTATTCCAAATCTAATAAACAATTAGTTCAAAAAATCTTTCAGGTTGTAAATATTTTTGTGCAAGCGCCTGCAGTTCTTCTGCGCCGGTATTTTTTATAGCATCTACCGAATCATAAAAATATTTTTCATCCAGGTTGTTTAAAATAATATTTTTCCATTTTGCGATAATGTGAAAAGGCCCATCCAAATCGCCCAGAATACCACCAATCATGTAATTGCGCACCAGCGAAAGTTCTTCGTCATCAATAATTTCCTCCCTCATGCCTTTCATTTCTTTGTAAATTTCTTCTATTGTTGCATCACAAACATCTTTCCCTGCCTCCGTACTTATTACCCATGCACTTTCGTGCAGGTGGTTTTGCAGGTAGCTGTAAATACCGTATGTATAGCCCTTTTCCTCTCTTATATTGCTCATTAATCTGCTCCCGAAATAACCGCCATAAACCGTGTTTAAAACAATAGTTTTCTTAAAATCTTCGTGGTGGCGATTGGGGAAGGGTTGTGCTATTCTTATTGCTCCCTGCACCGCATTGGCATCATTTTCAATTCTGTATTTTTTTTCAATGGCCGGTACAGTAATAATATTTTTTACTTCAAATGTAGGTTTTGTCAATTGCAATTTTCCAAAGTTTTCGTTAAGTAATTGTTCAATGTTTTGCGGCAATTTTCCTGCAATAAAAATGGCACAGCTTCCCTTTAAATAATATTCTTTGTAAAACGATTTTATAGTTTCAACATCCAGCGCATCAAGGTCAGCTACGTTTGTAAAACGTGCATAAGGATGCTGCTCACCATATAATAACTGATCAATTTTTCTACCTGCAATAAACTCACATTTTAATAAATTTACCGAAAGGCGCTGTTTGTAATTCTGTACAAAAATATCAAGCTCCTCCTGCGGAAACACAGCATTGGTAAGCATATCATTCATTACCGGTAAAAGTTTATCGGCATATTTGCTTAATGTATGCAAAGATAAAACTGCTGTTTCGTTATAACATGCACGGCTGCAGCTTGCACCATAATATTCAAACGCTTCATTTAACTGAAAAGCATTTTTTGTTGTGGTGCCATTTTTTAAAAGGTAATTTGTAACTGCGGCAACGCCGTTATTTTTCTCGAAAAAATTACCTGCATAAAAAACCATTTCTATTTGTAATACATCCTGTGCGCCGCCGTTAATTGCATAAACAGGAACGGTATTGTCGAGATGAAAAAGTTCGTAGGGTTTTAATTTTAAATTGAAATCTGTAGCGTCAATTATTGCTGGTGCTATTGTTCTGTTGAGCATGTAAATGTTTAATTGCTGATTTGTTTAAATGTACTAAGACGGTTAATCTGTACATTGGTTTTAATTGTTGCTCATATAATACATCGTACTGCAGTTGTTTTCATCAAAAATTATTCTCGTTTCTGCAAGAATATTTTCTGCTGTTACAGCTCTGTATTTTTCCAGTTCGCTGTTCATCAAATCTGCATCGCCGAGCAATTCATACATGGCAATACTGGATGCTCTGTTCATTACGCTCATATCTTCAAATGCCAGTGCGCTTTCTGTTTTGTTTTTTACCTTTTCAAGTTCGGTAATTGTAACACCGGTTGCCTGTATTTTTTTTATTTCTTCGTTAATAGCCTGCTCTGCTTTTTTAATATCTATACCTTTTACAAGTTTGCCTTCAATTACCAATAAACCTGCATCTGTACTGCCCATGTGGTAACATTCTATGTTACTAAAAAGTTGTTGTTCCTTCACCAGACTCTGGTATAGCCTTGAAGAGCCGCCACCGCTTAAGATATCTGTAATTAAATCTGCTGTGTAATAACGGTCGTCTGTACGGGGATAAATATGCCAGCATTTATACAGCGCATCAAGCGGCACATCTGCTTTAACTTCTAAAGTTCTCGGAGCGGTTTGTTTTGGCTCTACAGGTAAATTGCGGTTATATTTTTCACCGGAAGGTATGGTACCAAACCATTTTTCTGCCAGTTCTTTTACCTGTGCAACATTCACATTGCCTGCTACAGTAAGTATTGCGTTTGATGGGTTGTAATGCTTTTTAAAAAACGCTTTTACATCTGCGAGTGTTGCATCTTCCACATGCTTTAGCGATGCACCAATCGTCATCCATTTATACGGATGTGTTGTGTAAACCAATGTTCTTAATTTATGCCACACATCGCCGTAAGGTTTGTTTATGTAATGTTCTTTAAACTCTTCGCATACTACCTTCCGTTGTACTTCCAAACTTTTTTTACCAAACGCAAGACTAAGCATGCGGTCACTTTCGAGCCAGAAGGCTGTTTCAATATTTTCAGAAGGCAACTGGCAATAATAATTTGTGAGGTCGTTGGTTGTGTAAGCATTGTTTTCGCCACCTGCAACCTGCAAAGGCTCATCATATACCGGAATATTTATGCTCCCGCCAAACATAAGGTGCTCAAACAAATGTGCAAAACCTGTCTTCTCCGGATTTTCATCTTTTGCCCCCACATCATATAAAACATTTACAACTGCCATCGGTGTACTGTTATCTTCGTGTACAAGTACTCTAAGCCCATTTTCCAGGGTAAATTTTTCAAACCTGATCATGTACAAATGTACGAATGCATTACATAAAAAATTTGTTATCGTATGCTGATAGGCTGTAGCGAAAAAAGATAAGGGATGTCTTTTCTTTTTACAATTAATAATATTTTTTCATTTAGTTGCTGCAAAAGGATTTCATATTGTTGAATATTACCAGAAATATTTGTGCCTACAGAAATTAATTCGTCGCCATTTTTTAAACCCGCTTTTTCTGCAGGAGATTTTTCGACAATATCATCAATATAAACTTTATTCTCGTAATTGTACAGGGACAAACCTGAGTAAGCATAATCAAACCTGTCACTAAAAAAGGAATTAGGAATAAGGTGCATTTCCTGTTCAGGATAATTAAGTGTAATGTTGAATCTGCGCATAATATCGTTGCCTAATAAGCCCGATGTGTATGGATAAGACATTACATTTAACTCATCATTATATAAATTAGTGGGTACGTTTCTAAATGTATAAGGACCAATTTTTAGAGATTTTACCACTGTTAGGCGCATTGTCTTTTTGCCACCAAGGCCCTGAACCTGAGTTACAACAGGTCTTCTTCTTTTTAAAATAATTTTATTATATTCTAAAAACTGCTCTGTAATTAAAAGACATAAACCTGCACCTGTATCCAGATAAAAATTTGATTCGGCTTTTTCTTTATCTCTCACAGTTAGCGGCACAGCCATTAATTTTCTTAAACTTGGTTTTATAATTGTACCACCTCTTCCGTATTTAAAATGCCCGGGTTTATAAAATTTTATTTGTGCAGAATCAAAATTTATATTCAGAATATACCTGCTTAAAAAACTAAATCCAATAATACCATCTATTCTTTCCCCATAAGCACTGCCCAGTAAACTGTAATCGTTTACATAAAAATTAAGGCTGTCCGTTATTAAATTACCGGTCGTTAGTTTTCGGTTAAACGCAAAAGAAACTTTTCTGGATCCTGCTATACCGGATACCGTTGTATCTGATTTCTTTAAGACAATATTTAACTCTACGCAGGTTGTAGAATCCAGTGATATGCCGCCACTACCTGTATCTAAAATAAAATTTAATTCTTTTTCGCTGTGGTCAATTTTTGCTGCAATAACTATTACACCTCCGGTATAGATTTTAAAGGGTATTTTTTCCAAAAATTTTGCATTGTCTTTTATTGTTGCAGACTGTGCAAAACAGGCAGCCGAAATAAGGAATAATAATATGGTGCAGATGGTTTTAATAAAGCAGGAATTCCATATTACAAGTTAATGAATGTACTTTTGTAATGCAATTTAAATATGTTGAAAATGAATATTGATGACCTATTAAAAAAAGCAATGTCTTTTGAATTTCTTTCTGCAGAAGAAGGCGTTTTCTTGTTTGAAAAAGCTGCATTGGCTGATTTGATGTTTGTTGCTAATGAGTTAAGAAAAATACAGGTGCCGCATGGTAAAGTAACCTGGCAGATAGACAGAAATGTAAATACTACAAACGTGTGTATTGCCAATTGTAAATTTTGTAATTTTTACAGAATCCCCGGCCATAAAGATGCATACATAACAGATATTGAAACGTACAAAAGAAAAATTGAAGAAACCATTGCTTACGGTGGCGATCAGTTGTTATTACAAGGTGGCCATCATCCAGACCTTGGACTTTCTTTTTATGTAAATCTATTTAAAGAGCTTAAAAGCCTTTATCCAAATATTAAATTGCATACCCTGGGCCCGCCCGAAATAGCACATATTACCAAGCTGGAAAAAAGTACCCACAAAGAAGTTTTAATGGCTTTAAAAGAAGCCGGTATGGATAGTTTGCCGGGTGCAGGCGCAGAAATTTTGACTGACAGGGTACGCAGATTAATCAGCAAAGGAAAATGTGGCGCACAAGAGTGGCTCGATATTATGCACGAAGCTCACAAATTAAACATTACAACATCTGCCACCATGATGTTTGGGCATGTAGAAACTTTAGAAGAAAGGTTTGATCATCTTGTAAAAATTAGAGAAGTACAAAGTCGGAAGCCAGAAGATGCAAAAGGATTTTTAGCGTTTATTCCATGGACTTTTCAAGATGCAGATACATTACTTGCGAGAATACGTGGCGTGCACAATCTAACAACACCTGAAGAATATATAAGAATGATTGCCATGAGCCGTATTATGTTGCCTAATGTAAAAAACATACAAGCGAGCTGGCTCACTGTAGGGAAACCGGTTGCACAGCTTTGCTTAAATGCCGGAGCAAATGATTTTGGCAGTATTATGATTGAAGAAAATGTAGTAAGCGCTGCAGGTGCACCACATCGGTTTACGGCTAACAGTATACAGGAAGCCATACGGATGGCCGGTTTTGAACCACAACTGCGTAATCAGCAATATGGCTGGAGACAAATGCCTGAGATGAAAGAACAAGTAATAGATTATTAGTCAATAAAACTGGCGTCAACCCAAGTAATACTTCAACAAAAATTTATACATAAAAAAAAGTCGCTTTAAAAGCGACTTTTTTTTTAAAATTAAATCTAAACCTAAAAAATTATTTTTTTGGCATTAGAACAGCATCAATTACGTGAGTTACACCGTTGCTTGATACAGCGTCTGCGATAGTTACATTAGCACCGTTGATCATTACTTTACCACCTTTTACAGAAACAGTCAATTCTTGGCCTTGTACTGTTTTTAGTTTTTGACCATCTTTAAGATCAGCCGCTTTTAAAGCACCCGCTACTACATGGTAAGTAAGTACGCCTGTTAATTTTGCTTTGCTTTCTGGCTTAAGTAAACCATCTACTGCACCTGCAGGTAATTTAGCAAAAGCTTCGTTAGTTGGTGCAAATACTGTGAAAGGACCAGGACCACTTAAAGTTTCAACAAGACCTGCTGCTTTTACTGCTGCTACAAGCGTAGTATGATCTGCAGAACCTATAGCATTTTCTACGATGTTTTTGGAAGCTACCATGTTAGCACCGCCAACCATAACACCAGCTTCCTCTGTTTTTGCAGGAGCTGTTGGAGTTTCAACCATTTTGGTTGTGTCCGAAGATGTTGTAGTTGAAACATCTGTCTTTTTTTCGTTGTTGCAAGATGCAAGTAATAAAACGGAAGCAGAAGCCGCCATTAACGCTGATAATAATGTTTTTTTCATTTTTAATTATTTTAAAATTTGGTTGTTAATTAAGAATTGTAAACCTACGCAATAAGTTTGATGAGGGATTTACAAACAAAAAATATAATTTATATATATGGAAATTTTTTTGAGACCCTGATTATTCAGTGCAGGTATTTAATTTAAACACCTACATTTTTAAAACTATAAAAATCCGCTTTTGGTAATAAATAAATTCCTGATTTCAACAATAATTATTAATCCTGTTTGGGTTTAATAATTAATTTTACGGATGGCAAATCCTACTTCAACATTAATAGATGCATTGCGTTTAACAGCTACCAATCTTAAAAATGGGGCCTATCACTCATGGGGACATCATGGTGCATGCAACTGTGGAAATCTGGTACAGTCTGTAACTAACTTTACAAAAGAAGAGATTCTTACATATGCCCATACAAGTACAGGTGAATGGACTGAGTTGGCAGAAGAATTTTGCCCAATAACAAATGCCCCACTTAAACTTATTTTTAATAAACTGGAAGAAATTGGTTTAACTCCAACTGATATTCATCACATAGAATATTTGAGCGACAGAAATGTCTTAAATAATTTACCTGATGGCTTTAGATGGCTTAAAAGAAACAAAAAAGATGATGCAATTGCATACTTTGAAACTTTTGCAAATCTACTGGAAGATAAACTATTAGCGGGCATTACAATCGATTTTAAGGAGTTACAAAGAATGAATTTTAGACCTGAAAGAAGAAGGAATCCTGTACAGGTTTAAACAGTTTTTTTGTTCTGGTGAAAACCCGAGTAATAAAAGTCTGAAGACACCCTCATTTTTTTAAGGAAATTCCTTTTTATACAGTTCTATTAGTTCTATCTCTGGAATAAATCTTTTTTATACTGCAAGCGCATTTTTAATTCTTTTGGATTATGTATTGCCTGATTGCCCCAACCTTCTATATACTGCGGCCGCTGCTTTATACTCACATCTCATTTTATTGTAACAACAGAGCCAGCCATTGGCACTAGTCATCCAAGTATGACTAACAATATTATCAACTCATGTTATTTATTTGAGCAAAGCCATTATTCAGGAGTAATATTTTTTTGCATTTCTCTAAATAATAATCTTGATTGAAGTTTTAATTCCATTTTGTCCACTACAATCCTGGCAAGTTGCAATAGCATTGATATTTCTATACCTGATAACATTCTTGGACTTTTATCAATAATACATAAAGTACCTAAATTGTATCCACTTAATGATTTTAGCGGAGCCGCGGCATAAAATTGTAATCCCATTGACCCTGCCACCAGCGAATTAGTAAGCGTACGGGGATCAAGTCTAGCATCTTCAACAATATAAATATCGTCCGCCATAATTGCAGAACTGCATAACCCATTCTCCCTTGGTATTCCATCAACCTCAAGACCAAAGGAAGATTTAAACCAAATTTTGTCTGTATCAACCAGTGTAATTATTGCTATAGGAACACTAAAGATTTTTGCTGCCAAGGAAGTTATTTCATCAAAATCTCCATCCAAAGGGGTATTGAGAATTTGATATTTATATAAGTTTTCAAGCCTTTTAAGTTCAATTTTCTCTTCCATCAGGTAAAGATATTGAGAATTAGGATTATATTAATATTGCTATCAGTTGCAATTTTTTTAAAATACGGTATTAGTTGACTTCCTGAAATTTTGCAGCCGCCAAATTAAGAGCTAAAAGGGCTTATTTATTTTTATTTAAATGACGTCGATGTAATGAAAAAAATAACAATATTTAAAAAATCAATTACGAATTCGTTTTAGCGTGCAACAGAATTATTTTTTATTAAACTTTTGCCGGCTTTTGATAAACATATTGTAATTAATGTTCAACGTTGTTTGTCAATGTATTTTAGGCTTTATATATAAAAACTCATAACTCATCATCTATCATACTCATTACCACAATCTACTCCCCGCCATCTTAAATATTAACATTGATATTCTGTCAAACCCAAAAAACTGCATTGTATTTGTATAAAAATTTGCCATGAAAACACTTGAACAAACTACTACCGTTCCCTCCCTTACATTTTGTATTATAATGGACCTTATTGGCTGTTTAAGTTTTGCCTTACCTGGCGTTGGGGAGTTTAGCGATGTGATATGGGCACCCCTGTCAGCTTTTATATTTTTTAAATCTTTTGGCGGCAGGTTTGGTGCAACCGGTGCGGTAATAAATTTTGTGGAGGAAGCTTTTCCGTTTACTGATATCATCCCAACTTTTACCATTGCACATTTTATGAGAAAATATTTTAAGTAATCTTTATCGTCACAATTTTACCATGTATGGTAATAGGGAAACATTATTTTAATTACCCTCATTGTTTAAATTTGTAAAAAGTATTTCTTTGTCAAATTTCAATTTACAATCTTCTTATACACCTGCAGGCGATCAGCCCGAGGCAATCGTAAAACTTGTTGAGGGTATAAACGAAGGCGAAAAACACCAGGTTTTGCTTGGCGTAACAGGTAGTGGTAAAACATTTACCATGGCCAATGTTATTCAGCAAACGCAACGGCCCACACTCATCATCACCCACAACAAAACGCTTGTGGCGCAATTGTATGGCGAGTTTAAGCAGTTTTTTCCTGATAATGCAGTTGGGTACTTTGTATCTTATTACGATTATTATCAGCCCGAGGCTTACATGCCCAGCAGCAATACTTATATTGAAAAAGACCTTGCCATTAATGAAGAACTCGATAAACTTCGCCTGCAGGCAACAGCCCAATTATTAAGTGGTCGCAGAGATATTATAGTGGTGGCCAGTGTGAGTTGCATTTATGGTATGGGTAACCCGGCAGAGTACGAAAACGGTATTATCCGCATCCGCAAAAACCAGGTCATCAGCCGACAGGGTTTTTTACATTCACTGGTAAACAGTTTGTATAACCGCAGCCAAGGCGATTTTACCCGTGGTACTTTTAGGGTAAAGGGCGATACGGTAGATATTAATTTGCCTTATGTAGATTATGGTTACCGCATCAGTTTCTTTGGCGATGAAATAGAAAAGATAGAAACGCTGGAACTAAGCACCGGTAAGCGTATTGTAGAAGTAATAGATGCGGCTATTTTTCCGGCATCGCTATACCTGGCGCCAAAAGATATGCAGGCAAGGGTCATCAGCCAGATACAGGATGAGTGTTTTGCACAGGCAGAATATTTTAAAAAGAGCGGTAAATTTATAGAAGCGCAGCGAATTACCGAACGGGTTAGCTACGATATTGAAATGATTAAAGAACTTGGTTATTGCAATGGCATTGAAAACTATTCCCGCTTTTTTGACCAGCGATTACCGGGTGCAAGACCTTTCTGCCTTATAGATTATTTTCCTAAAGATTTTTTGTGCATTTTGGATGAAAGCCACCAGACCGTGCCGCAAATAAGTGGCATGTATGGTGGTGACAGAAGCAGAAAGATTACACTTGTGGAATATGGTTTTCGCCTGCCATCAGCAATGGATAACCGTCCGCAGAACTTTCATGAATTTGAAAACCTTGTCAGCCAAATGGTATATGTTTCGGCTACGCCGGGAGAATATGAACTTGAAAAAAGTGGTGGTGTAGTGGTGGAACAGGTGGTGCGCCCAACCGGTCTGTTGGATCCGCCAATTGAAGTACGCCCATCCGTAAACCAGATAGATGATTTACTGGATGAAATAGACAAGCGCATAAAAATGGGCGACCGTATTCTGGTAACAACCCTTACAAAACGCATGGCGGAAGAAATGGATAAATACCTGCACCGCATCAACATCAAATCTAAATACATACACAGCAATGTGCATACGCTGGATAGGATAGAAATACTTCGTGAACTGCGCCTTGGTATTATTGATGTACTCGTTGGTGTAAACCTTTTAAGAGAAGGATTGGATTTGCCCGAGGTATCTCTAGTTGCTATTTTAGATGCAGATAAAGAAGGTTTTCTGCGCAATGAAAGAAGCCTTACCCAAACCGCAGGCCGTGCAGCCCGAAACTCAAAAGGGCTGGTAATATTTTATGCGGATAAAATTACAGAGAGCATGCGCAAAACAATGGACGAAACAGACCGCCGACGGGAAAAACAGGTAGCATTTAATACGCTTCATGGCATTACACCCACCACTATTACTAAAACAAAAACAGAAGTGTTTGCACAGGGAAGTGTGCTCAATATAAAAGCTTTTGACCCAACAAAACCAAACGCCATAGCTTCTGATGAAGATATTTTAACTGTAGCCGCAGAAGACCAGACGGAATACAAAACAATACCCCAAATGGAAAAGGGTATTACAAAAATTAAGAAAGAAATGGAACGTGCCGCAAGAGATATGGACTTTATGGAAGCGGCACGATTAAGAGATGAAATGTTTAAAATGCAAAAGGAATTGGAAGGAATGAAGTAGTATAAATTTGTTTAATAGGATAATTATTACTTAAATTGTAGTTATAAATGCTGTTTTATGAAATATTTATTATCAATTATTATTTGCCTTCTATCGCTTGCTGCATGTAAAAAAGCAACTATAAAAAGTGTAAATACCAACAACAGTAAAGATTCTCTTACTTACCAGCCAAAAGTTGCCGGTTCAAAATGGGTTTACAAAAGAACCATAGGTGGCATTCAAAACACTACATATACATTTGTGCGTTTAGCTGCTGACACGCTTGCTTATGGCTCAACATTTCAAACATTCAGCAGCGATGATAATGCAACCAACCAGGTAAACCAGTACATTAGGCAGGATGGAGATAAATATTATAACATCTTAACAGCATCATCAAATAAAATCCAGTTATTAATTTTAGATGCTGCTAAAAATATTAATGAAAGTTGGTTAGGTGCAGTTAATGGTACCGATACATACACATATACCATGAAAGATAAAATCCCCAGTTATGTTTTAGATGGGTTTACTTTTAAAAATGTATTGGTTGTGCACCTGGAAAGAACAGGGCCTAACCCATTATCAGGAGATACTTATTATGCACAGGGTATAGGCCAGGTTCAAAGCATTGGTACTGTTAATGCCGGAGGCGCCAATTTGTCTGCCCGAATAAAATTAATAACGCTTGACTTAAAATAGCAGCTCCCTTTCTAATATAATTTACAAAGCCCCGTTTAATCGAACGGGGCTTTGTAAATTATATTAAGCGCTGTAAAGTAATCTTGCTCTTTGTACTTTGTGTTTGAAAAAATATACTCGCAGATTGCTCAGATTTTTATAGATTCATTTTGTTAGTTTTCTTCTATCCCTGATAACCCTCGTGTTTAAAATAATTTTTTGTACTCCTTTTTGCCTTTGCGTCTTGTTTGTTTAAACCCTTTGTGGTTAAAATAAAACCCTAATTCATTTTCTCCGGTCGCATCATCGGGAACAACAATACATCCTGTATAGAAACCTGTCCGGTTAATAACATACATAATCTGTCAATACCAAAGCCAATACCGCTTGTAGGTGGCATACCGTATTCAAGAGCACGCAAAAAATCATGGTCGATAAACATCGCTTCATCATCGCCACGCTCCATTAATTTAATTTGTTCTTCAAAACGTTCCCGCTGTTCTATCGGGTCGTTCAACTCACTGTAGGCATTGGCAATTTCTTTTCCGTTTATCATCAGTTCAAAACGTTCTACCAAGCCTGGTTTGCTGCGGTGCTTTTTAGTAAGCGGGCTCATTTCTACAGGATAATCTGTAATAAATGTTGGTTGTATATAATGATGCTCACATCTTCCGCCAAATATTTCATCTATCAGTTTTCCTTTACCCCATTTTGCATCAGCATGTATTTTTAATTGCACGCATACGTTCCTGATTCCTTCCTCATCCATTTCACTTATATCAAAACCGGTATGTTCTTTTATAGCATCGTACATGGTTATACGTTTGTAAGGTGCTTTAAAACTTATTTCATTTTCACCGCTTTGCACGGTGGCAATTCCGTTGGTAGCGATGGCCGTTTTTTCAAGCAACTGCTCTGTTGTATCCATCATCCACTCATAATCTTTGTAAGCAGTGTAAAATTCCAGCACAGTAAATTCCGGATTGTGTGTGCGGTCCATACCTTCATTACGAAAATTTCTGCTAAACTCATACACCCACTCAAAACCACCAACGATAAGCCTTTTAAGGTAAAGCTCGTTTGCAATACGCATATACATGGGCATATCTAAAGCATTGTGATGCGTGCTAAAAGGCCTCGCAGCAGCACCACCTGGAATACTTTGCAGCACAGGCGTATCTACTTCCAATGCACCATGGTCATTTAAGAATGCACGTATGGCATTCATCATTTTTGTACGCTTAATAAACACTTCCTTCACGCCGGGATTTACAATTAAATCTGCATAACGCTGGCGGTACCGAAACTCAGGATCGGTTACTTCATCATAGGTTTCTCCGTCTTTTTCTTTTACAATTGGTAATGGTCTTAAGGCTTTACTTAAAATGGTAAACTCTTTTATATGAATGGATGTTTCTCCGGTTTTTGTGGTAAAAACAAATCCTTTAATACCAATAAAATCACCAATGTCTATCAGCTTTTTCCAAACCAACTGGTACATGCTCTTATCCTCTGTTAAGCAAATATCATCCTGACGGATATAGAATTGTATTTTACCGCTTCCATCCTGCAACACAGCAAAATTGGCCTTCCCCATGTCACGCACACTCATTATTCTTCCTGCAACGCATACTTCTGCAAAGTCTGCTTTGTTTTCTTCGCCCTTATAATTTTCTTTAATTGCTGCAGCAGATATGTTTACGGGATACAATGCTGCCGGGTATGGATCTATCCCAGCTTTTTGCAGTTCGACCAGTTTCTCTCTTCTTATAATTTCCTGTTCAGATAAATGTTGTTCGCTCATAATATTTTTTAATTCGGCTGCAAAGGTAAATGCAAATCAATATAATTTGTGGAAGCACATTTTATTTGATTGGGAAATCAATTACTTTATTATTCCTTTCTGCATTGTGGCAGGTTCTATTTATTTTTGTTTGTCTTTTAAACCTTTAGTATTGACCACAAAAACAAAAGCTCACTTAGCCCTGTTGGCTACCAATATATTTTTTGCATTAAATTTTACAACAGTTAAGTATTTATTAAACGGTGGGTATTTAAAACCGTTTGGATTAAATCTAATAAGGGTAGCTGTAACATCAATTCTCTTATGGGTACTTTATATTTTTAATACCGAAAAAAAACGAATACAAAGAAAGGATTGGACTAAATTTTTGATGTGTGCTGTTGCAGGTATAGCAATAAATCAGCTTGCATTTATTAAAGGTTTATCACTAACATATTCTATCCATGCTTCGTTACTGTTGTTGATAACCCCTATACTTATTACTTTTATTGCTGCCTGGATATTAAAAGAAAGACTTAACAATAATAAATTGATTGGGCTTGCATTAGGTATCGGCGGAGCTTTGGTTTTAATTCTGGCAAAAGACCGCTCCGGTAACCCCGGCGATGTATTGATTGGTGACCTGCTCATTATTTTAAATGCTGTTTCGTACACTTTTTATTTTGTGCTGGTAAAGCCGCTGATGCTGGAGTATAATCCAATTACAGTTTTGCGAAACGTATTTACCATTGGGTTTTTTATCATCCTGCCTTTTTGCTGGAATGAATTCTCTCAAATAAACTGGGTAAATTACAGTAGCAAAGAATATTTTACTTTGGGTATGATAGCTATACCCGGGACTTTCTGTGCTTATCTTTTTAATATTTATGGAATTAAAAACTTAGGTGCCGCTATATCAGGCAACTACATTTATACCCAACCATTATTTGCGGCAGCACTGGCCATTGGTTTTTTAGGGGAGGCATTATCTACTTATAAAATACTTGCCGGGTTGCTGATATTTACTGGTGTTTTTCTGGCAAACAAACAGACAAAGAATGTTTAAAATTATAACTGTACATACGGAAACTGAATACGCTACTGCATCTAAATTGTTTAAAGAATATGCAGATTGGCTGAATATTGATCTGAGTTTTCAAAACTTTGAGGAAGAATTGTTGCAGCTAAAAGAAATGTATAGCGAACCAAATGGTTCTATTTTTTTATTGCAGGAAGAAGCAGCATTTGTAGGCTGTGTAGCCATTCGCAAAAAAGAAGAGGGCATTGGAGAACTGAAGAGAATGTACATAAAACCCACAACCCGCAAAACCGGCGGTGGAACAATGCTGTTGGAAAAAGCATTGGCTGCAGCGAAACTATTGGGCTACAATTTAATAAGATTAGATACACTTGCCAACATGACTCCGGCAATAAACCTTTATAAAAAACACGGCTTTTACGAAATAGCGCCCTACTATTTTAACCCAGAGGAGAATGCCGTTTTTTTTGAGAAGAAGCTGTGATGTAATTACAACGGATCTTACAACAAGAGCGGAATTAACGCTTAATTAAGTCCTATCAAATGATATACAAAATCCTTTTAAAACAATTGGATTGTTGAATAATATGAAAGGATTATTTTGAATGATTTTTTATCCTGACTTCTTTTTTCAATTTTGAAAAACAGCGTACAGTGCATTTCTTATCAAATTTTAAGTGGGGAATTTATTTTAGTAAAACTGTAGCATCCATTTTGGCAAACAATGCATATAAAACTCTTTTTGTATCAACGGCAACGACATCCCTTAATTTAAACTTATTAAGCAGAGAAGACTTTGTGTTATTTTTCACACAAAGTAAAATCTTGTCGTTATAAATTTTGATTTACTACCTGCGCTCCCTGCAGAACGGATATAATGATTTTAAAAAAGTAAATAGCAAGTATAAAGATAAAAACATACAATTCTTAGCTGTTAGTTATCATTACAAAAAAAACAAAAGCGTTCCTTAATAACAAAGCTTTTAAAACCCCAATATCAATAAATGACATTGATATAATTAAAAAATTTGGCGTTAAAAGATTTTCCACAAATATTATTACAGTTTACAAAAATCAATACTATTTTTTATAGGCAAATAGGCAAATTAATAGCCCTGCGAATATGTTTCATAAGGCTTTAAAAACTTATTTAAAATAAATAAAATGGCATAATTATTGGAAAATTTGAACAAGAAAATATAAAAGAATAGTATATTTTGTATTATATGTAAAAGCTTTTTTTTATATTTTTTGATTACTTATTACAATTATTTATGCAAGACAAAGTGTATTATTTTCAATGCATTCTTTTTTTAAATTGAATAAAGCTTTTTGTAAACTAAACATATTTTATTAGTAAAAATATTGCATAAGATATGTAGTGAGGTGAGGCGATTTAATACAAATGGAATGGATTTTTAAAAAAGCATAAAACTTTTACACATGACTTAGGTGGATTTAATAAATTGAATAATGCTATTATTTTTGTAAAAAGGTTTATTAGTTTTTGTCTTTAAAGAACCAATTATAATTATCGATATCAGAAAGAGGTACATTTGCACCAAATCCATTTAAATTGAAATTTAATTTTGTACTTTCTCTATATAAATTAAGGAAAATAACAGTTTCAGAATAATTCACACATTTCTCTTATTCTTAAATAAAAAAATAATTTGTTTCCACATTCAAACTAATTATTTAATAAGCCAAACTATTTTTATTAACATAAGATGTATACTTCTTCTGTTATTAAGTATCTGTATCTGTAAACAAGATCTATTAATCTATTTAATAGGATTAATAACGTAAATTTTTAAATACAATTCCTCATCAAATAAAATACATTATGAACATTACTTTAGAGCAAGCAGAAAAAGTTTTAAATGCAGCAAAAGCCAAGGCCACAGAAATTGGCGTTCCTATGAACATTACCATTGTAGATGAAGGCGCCAATATAAAAGCCTTTGTTAGAATGGATAATGCCTGGTTAGGATCTGCAGACATATCTTTAAAAAAAGCGAAGACTGCCCGCTTCTTTGATATGAATACGGGTATCATTGGTACACTATCTCAACCCGGCGGCTCATTATACCAGATTGAACATAGCAATGGCGGATTAATCACTTTCCCCGGTGGTTGTTTGCTAAAAGATAATGCAGGCAACACAATTGGTGCAATTGGTGTATCTGGGGGTCCGGTAGAACAGGATCATGAAGTAGCAACTGCAGGAGTAGCTGCTGCTGCCTTATAATTTTTGTTAATCATTCACCCTTAAAAAAATCTTATTATGTGTCAAAATCATGGCGTAGCATACATCTCACCTGGTGAGGTTGAAATACAGGAAATAGCATACCCCACATTATCTATTGGCGATCGAAAATGTAATCATGGAGTAATTTTAAAAATTGTTGCTACCAACATCTGCGGAAGCGATCAACACATGGTTCGGGGCCGTACAACTGCTCCGGCTGGTTTAGTTTTAGGCCATGAAATTACGGGTGTTGTAATTGAAACCGGCAGTGATGTTGAATTTATAAAAATAGGCGATTTAGTTTCTGTACCATTTAATATTGCCTGCGGCAGATGTAGAAATTGCAAAGCCGGACAAACGGGTATTTGTACCAACGTTAATCCTGGTCGTGCCGGTGCAGCTTACGGTTATGTGGATATGGGCGGCTGGATTGGCGGTCAAGCAGAGTATGTAATGGTGCCTTATGCTGACTTTAATTTACTTAAATTTCCGGACAAAGATAGGGCGATGGAAAAAATTAAAGACCTCACTTTACTGTCTGATATTTTTCCAACCGGCTTTCATGGAGCCGTTACAGCAGGTGTTGGTCCCGGTTCAATTGTATATATTGCTGGTGCCGGTCCCGTAGGCTTGGCATGTGCAGTATCTTGTCAACTATTAGGTGCGGCAATTGTAATTGTAGGAGATATGAATAAGGAGCGAATTGCACAAGCAAAAAGTTTTGGTTGTGAAACAGTAGACCTTACTTTAGAAACACCTTTGGCAGATCAAATAGCTGATATTGTAGGTATACCTGAAGTAGATAGCTTTGTTGACTGTGTGGGTTTTGAAGCAAAAGGCCATGGTGCCGAAGCTCATACAGAACAGGCGGCAAATGTATTGAACGCTGCAATGGATATTACCCGTGCAGGTGGTGCCATAGGTATACCTGGCTTATATGTTACAGGCGATCCTGGTGCAAAAGATAAAGCCGCACAGAAAGGAAATTTATCTATAAGATTTGGTTTAGGTTGGGCAAAATCCCATACATTTTATACGGGTCAATGTCCTGCTATGAAATATCACCGTCAATTAATGAATGCCATTTTGTACGATAAAGTGCAAATTGCTAAAGCAGTTAATGTACAGGTGATTAGCCTAAAAGATGCGCCTAATGGATACAAAGATTTTGATAAAGGTGTAGCTAAAAAATTCGTTATCGATCCACACGGAATGATTATCAATTAATTTAAATAGTTAAACCTACATACCATAAAAACGGCTGCCTCAAAATTAGAGGCAGCTGCTTTTGTATGATGCTTAGTATTTTCTGTTGTCTTATGTTCATATCTATTCTATCATAACTGTAAGGAAATCCTATCAAAATGATAGGATTATTTTGAATGTGATTGTAACACCTAATCTTTGCATTTAATTTTTAAAAAAGCAGCAGGCATTATATTTTATTAAAAATTTTAGATGCCGAAATTTATCTTAGCGAACGTTGCGTGAGACACGCAACGAGCCGAAGGAAATTAAAATAAGTCTATCTATTAACTGCTGTGATCCTGTATAATAATCCACTTGTTTTTAACCTTCATAAATAGTAAGGTAAACGCTCCTCTCTGGTCTCCTGCTGACCTTTTAAGATGCCACTTCCCCACTACCGAATAATATATGGTTGATAATTTTTTGACGTTGATAATTTCGAAGTCCAGCTTGCCCATAGAAGCCGTATCAGGATAAGCCCGCTTATAATTTTTTAAAACATAATCCCACCCCACTTCGATTTCTTTTCCGATAAACATCAACGAATCATTGCGCCAATACGTGTTCATATAGCGGTCCATATCACCAGCATTCCACGCAGCCACTTGCTCATTCATAACCGCACGTATCTGTATGGCGTCTTTAGATTGGGCATTGGTATTTATAGCTAATAAAAGGCTCAGGAAAACTACTGATATTCTTTTCATAGATATTTTTAGACAATCTACAGAAATACTATCAACCAAAATAAAAAATGGAAAAAAGTGACAGGATTATTTTTCGCTTCAATAATTCTATTTTGAAAAAAGCTGAACAAAGGTTTTCCGCTGAAGCTAGCAGGGATAAAAGCGGAAATCCTTTTTGCTGCCTTTGAGCAAAAAGATTGGAGGGGAAAGCCCGGCCCTTGGGACACGCCCAAATATCTTCATAAAAAAAACCGCTGAATAAAAATATGCAACGGTTAAAAATCAAATTAATCTCCCCATCAATCTTCTAATCCTCCCTCTCCCCCCGGAGAGGGAACGAGGGTGAGGCTTCTACTCCACACTCACCCTTACTCCTTCGCTATGGCTTGTAAACTCAGGCGCATACATGCATTGAATGGTTGTGATGCCATTGCTGAAATTACCACTGTGCGTTACAAACATTGGGTATTCAAAAACGTATGTGCCTTTTGGTAACCATCCAAAAAAGAAATTTGTGCTTGCATCTTTGGTGCTTTCGTAATAGCCAAGCCCGCCCTGGTATTTGTATTGGCTGATAACATTTGTAGGTTCCATGCATGCGGCACGCATGTCTTTCATGTGTACATATTCCATGTCTCTGTCTGCACGAAGTTCGATGCGAACTTTTATTTTATCGCCTACTTTAATTTCATCGCCATCTTTTATTGGCTGCAGCACCAATCCTTTGTCAGTATTTTTTTCAATGAATAATTTCTTCACCAATTTAAGCGGTGTTTCTGCAGAAATAATTTTATCAAGGTCTTGAAAGTACTGCCAGTATGCAGCGCCCCAGCTGGTTGATAGGTTGATTGGTTGATTATTTAAAGTTTTTATTTCTACAGAAATATTTCCCATTTCGGGTTTTACTTTTTCACCTTCAATGCGCTTTTTAAAATAACCCGTTCCTGCTTCGACCCCCTCCCAGCCTCCCCCTGTTGGGTAGGAGATGAGAACATCACCCAATTTAATTGTTACTGTTTTTTCTTCGCTTATCCAATCACTCCCCTGAAG
>JANXTG010000180.1 GCA_025352525.1 Ferruginibacter sp. | reverse complement strand
ACAGCTACAGAAAAAAGAATGAATGTAAGAGTGTATTCTCCACATGCGGGCATACAGGTAAGGTTAAAGGTTGAAGATAAAAATGATCCAACAAAATCATGCGAAACAGAAGCCACTGTTACAACAGCCAACGGCTGGCAGACACTTGAATTTAATTTTGCAAATCAGGCAGCAGGCACAGCGGCGCTAAACGTTGCATATAGTTTAAATAAGGCAACCATATTTTTTAATTTTGGAGTAACAGGTGCAGTAGCAGGAGAAAGAACATATTACTTTGATGATGTAAAATTTGGTGCAGCAGTCGGTAATTTTAAGCAGATGGACCTTCCTGTGACATTTGATGATACAACAGTAAATTATGGATTGGTAGGTTTTGCAGGAGCAGAGCAATCTACGATAGTAACAGATCCAACATTAGCAACAAATAAAGTGGCTAAAGTAATCAAAAAAAATACAGCAGAATTGTATGCAGGCACTACTGTAACAGCGGTGAGCGGTACTGTTCAAACCGGTTTTAGCAGTAACATTCCTTTTACAGCTATAGAAAAAAGAATGAATGTAAGAGTGTATTCTCCACATGCAGGCATACAGGTAAGGTTAAAGGTTGAAGATAAAAATGACCCAACAAAATCATGCGAAACAGAAGCCACTGTGACAACAGCAAATGGATGGCAGACACTTGATTTTAATTTTGCAAATCAGGCAGCAGGCACAGCTGCACTAAACGTTGCATATAGTTTAAACAAGGCAACCATATTTTTTAATTTTGGAGTAACAGGTGCAGTAGCAGGAGAAAGAACATATTACTTTGATGATGTAAAATTTGGTTCAGGTAATGTGCCATCGGCTCCGGTAGTTGTAAGCCCGGTAAGTTACTGCCAGAATAATACTGCTGTGCCATTAAGTGCTACAGCCACAGCAGGAAATACACTTTCATGGTATACACTTTTTGTTGGAGGTGTAGCAAGTTCTGTTGCCCCAATTCCATCTACAGCAAATGTTGGTACAATAAATTATTATGTTAGTCAAACAAACAGTTCATCTGTAGAAAGTCCAAGAGCTACTATTTCAGTAACAATTAATTCCCTGCCACTGGTGCCTGTAGCATCTCCGATAACGTATTGTCAAAATACTGCTGCAATTCCGCTAACAGCTACCGCATCATCCGGTAATAGTTTAATGTGGTACACTGTTCAAACAGCTGGCACAGGTTCTACAACTGCACCTACTCCGAGCACAACAGTTGCAGGTATTACAATTTATTATGCAAGCCAGGTTAACACAAATGGTTGTGAGGGTGCAAGAAGAGCTTTAACTGTAACTGTAAATCCTGTTCCTTTAGCTCCTATAGTTACCACTCCTTTGTTGATATGTTTAAATGCACCTTCAAGGAGTTTAACTGCAACGGCTCAAACAGATAATCTTTTAAAATGGTATGATGCAGCTGTAGGAGGAATTGGTTTAATAAATGCGCCAACAACTGTAACTACATCATTAGGTTCAACTACATATTATGTAAACCAGACTAATAGTTTAGGTTGCGAAAGTATAAGGGCTTCATTAACAACTACAATTGTTGCACCTCCTGCAACACCCGTTATTGCTGCAACACAGGGTACTCAGTTAATACCCGGACAAACTACTACCATTGCTGCTGCAAATCCTCCGGGTTCAGGCAATACCTATTCATGGTTTAGAAATGGTATTGAGCTAACAGCACAAACCGGTAATTCAATACAGGTAAATATAGTCGGAGTAGGAAATTATACGCTCAAAATTACCAGTGCGATTGGGTGTCAAAGTACTTCAAATACTGTTACAATAAATGAAAGCAGTTCAAGTAAACTATTTGTATATCCTAATCCTTCAAGCGGTAAGTTTCAGGTAAGGTATTTTACCGATCCAAACAATTTGCAACCGTTACAAATAGCTATTTATAATTCTTTAGGGGCATTAATATTTAGCGGTAAGTACACATCCTTTAGTAGTTATAGTCCCATGAACATTGACCTTACAAAACATGGCAATGGGGTTTATCATCTTAAAATGATGAACACGGATGGGAAAATCATTGCCACAGAAACTATAATTGTTCATAAATAGAAATATGTAGTAAGTCCGAAGGGCATTCTTAACCGAATGCTCTTTTTTTGACTCTTTTAATTTTTATTACATGCACTTCAGATACTTTAAGTCTATTTTATTACATACTGTTTTATTATTATTATTTTTTTGTACTGCAAACAAAATTGCAGCACAAAAAGTGGAAACTACTTTCAATAATAAAAAAATAAAGAGTAAAGTAGTGCTCGATACAGGGTATAATGCACTAAAAGTATACAAAGGTTATCGTTTAAAATGGGCAGATGAGTTTAATGGAACCTCTTTAAATTTAAAGAACTGAATTTTTGAGAATGGAGACTGTTGCCCTGTAAATTGCGGCTGGGGAAACAACGAAATGGAATATTACCGCCCGGAAAATACCAGTTTTAAAAATGGTAAAATGATCATAGAAGCTAAGAAAGAGGATCATGAAAATAAAAACTTTACCTCTTCAAAAATTGTATCAGGAAATAAAAAGTTTTTTAAATTTGGCCGCATAGATCCTAGAGCAAAATTACCACAGGGGCAAGGTATATGGCCGGCTTTTTGGATGTTGCCCGAGCACTCGGTTTTGGTAAATGGCCACAAAGCGGCGAAATAGATATTATGGAATTGATAGGGAAAGAACCATCAAAAAATTACGGCTCATTGCATTTTGGACCCGGCTCGGGAAGCACACAATTAAGAAAAAATATTAGTTTATGGCATGGAATTTTCAACGACGAATTTCATGTTTTTTCTTTGGAATGGGCAAAAAATGAAATAAGCTGGTTCTCAGACGGTAAATTATATTCTTCTTTCAGTAAAAAAGATTTTGGACAAATTAATTATCCTTTTAATGAAGATTTTTTTATAATTATAAATCTTGCCGTTGGTGGAAATTGGCCTGGCAATCCCGACATAAATATTTATAAAAATCAATTTATCGTTGTAAATTACCTCAGGGTTTTAGAAAAGAAAAAGTAAATCTTTTTATAATCAAACTAACTATTTAGCAAAATCTTAATCACTTTTAACAAAAACAAATTATCGATGAACATAAAACGATATTCAAAATCATTCCTGTTTTTTATCATTACCATGTGTACTTATTCTGAAATATCTGCGCAGATGAAATTTGATACAACTGCTAAAATTCAGGCTTTGGTAAAACAACTTACCATAGAAGAAAAAGTAAAGATGGTACATGCTTCATCATCATTTACATCTGGTGGTGTAGCAAGATTAGGCATACCTGAATTAGTAACATCGGATGGGCCGCATGGTGTAAGACCTGAATTTGGGCGTGACTGGAACCTCGATAATAATTCGTTAGACAGCGGCACTTATTTGCCAACAGGCAATTGTCTGGCTGCTACCTGGAACCCACAACTTGGTTATGCTTTTGGAGCCGTTTTAGGTAGCGAAGCAAGGTTTAGGGGAAAAAATATTATTCTTGGTCCTGGCATAAATATCATACGCTCACCATTGAACGGTAGAAATTTTGAGTACCAGAGTGAAGATCCTTTTCTTGTTTCTAAAATGGTAGTGGGTTATATAAAAGGTGTGCAGGATCAGGGCGTTTCTGCCTGCGTAAAACACTACGCCGCCAATAACCAGGAATCTCAAAGATTTAAAATAAATGTGCAGATGAGCGAGAGGGCTTTAAGAGAGATTTATTTGCCGGGTTTTAAAGCAGCTGTGGAAGTTGCAAAAGTAAATACGGTAATGGGTTCTTACAACAAATTCCGGGGTCAATGGGCATCTCAAAATAATTATCTTTTAAATCAGATTTTAAAAAAAGAATGGAATTTCAAAGGATTTGTTATGAGTGATTGGGATGCCGTGCACAACACTGAAGAAGCCTATTGGAACGGCTTAGACCTTGAAATGGGAACCGATCTTCGCATGTTACCAAACCCTGATTATAATAAGTTTTATTATGGCGATAAATTGCTGACATTAATAAAATCTGGTAAACTTTCTGAATATATTTTGAATGATAAAGTAAGCAGAATATTGTATGTAATGTTTAAGACCGGAATGATTGACGGCAAATTAAAAACCGGCGAATATAATACCAAAGCCCACCAGCAAACAGCGGCAACCATTGCAGAAGAAGGAATTGTGCTGCTAAAAAATGAAAATAATATTTTACCCCTAAACAGAAACAATATTAAAAGCATTGCTGTGATTGGTTTCAATGCTGCAAGAAAACAATCTATGGGAGGAGGCAGTTCGCAGGTTAGAGCTTTTTATGAAATTACTCCGTTAGATGGTATTAAAAATATTGCCGGTAATAATATTAAAATTGAATATGCACAGGGATATGAAATTAAAAGAGGTGGAGGTGCAAACCAACAAATGATTGATGAAGCTGTAGCTTTAGCAAAAAGAAGTGACATCGTTATTTATGTTGGAGGAAGTACACACGGTTACAGATATGATGTGTGGAATGATAATGCATATGATGCAGAAGCTGTAGATAAACCGAATATGGATATGCCTTTCGGACAAGATGAATTGCTTGATCAATTATTAAAAGCAAATTCCAAAACAGTGGTTGCTTTAATGGGCGGTGGCGCAATTGACATGACCAGGTGGATTAGCAAAACGCCG
>JANXTG010000177.1 GCA_025352525.1 Ferruginibacter sp. | reverse complement strand
AAAGCACAGTTTAAACCAACACTTAATGGTGATGCATGCATTACCGAAATATAAAAAGCTTCAAGTGTTTGTCCGCTCAATGTTCTGCCTGAGGCATCTGTAATTGTACCGGAAATCATTATTGGCAACTCAGCCCCCCTGCCCCCCGAAAGGGGGTTTTTTCTAAAATAATTTTTAATGGCATAAATAGCAGCTTTGGCATTTAACGTATCAAAAATAGTTTCTACCAAAATAATATCTACACCTCCATCAACCAAGCCGCTAATTTGTTCCGTATATGCGGCTGCAACTTCATCAAAAGTTACTGCACGAAAACCAGGATTATTTACATCCGGCGATAATGATAATGTTTTATTAAGCGGTCCTATAGCACCTGCAACAAAGCGTGGCTTTGCAGGATTTAAAGCTGTGTATTTATCTGCAGCATGCCGTGCGCATTGAGCTGACGCTACGTTTAACTCATAAGCCAATGCCTGCATATCATAATCGGCCTGTGCAATTGTTGTACTGCTAAAAGTGTTTGTTTCAATAATATCTGCACCGGCCTCCAAATACAATTCATGTATATTTTGTATAATTTTGGACTGTGTAATACTCAGCAAATCATTGTTGCCTTTTACGTCTGTATGCCAATCTTTAAAACGTTCTCCTCTATAATCTTCTTCTTCTAAATTGTGCCGCTGAATCATGGTACCCATAGCGCCATCAATAATTAGAATACGTTCTTTTAATATTTCTTTAATATCCATAATTATCCAATTATTACAACACATAAAAGTGCTGTGAAATAATAATATAACTGATAAGAAACGATTTGCAGATCCGCAGGTTGAGAAGAATTACAGGAAATGTTACTCGTTTATTAGTTCAGTTGTTGTAAAATGTAAGCGGGTGAACAATAAACAAATCCTATCGCTTTCAACGCAAAAATACATTATCTGTCTTGTACTTCAAAACACGTATTTATATAATCCGAAATAAGTAAAGAAGAAAGTATGGTGAGTTTTAAAATATTTGCCCGGAGTATGGACTTTAAAAAAAGTAACTTTTGTTCTTCAATCTTCAACAATATTGATGAATCCTAAATGATGCACAACTAAGATTGCGAAATATAATGTTCCACTGCAATTCTATTGGCAATACTTTTTGCCAGCGTCATTTCATCTGCGTACTCCAGCTCTCCACCAAACGCAATACCTCTGGCGATGGTAGTAATTTTTACTTTTACCTCTTTCAGTTTTCTGCCAATATAGTAGATAGTTGTATCGCCCTGAATATTGGGATTGAGCGCAAAAATTACCTCTTCGATTTCTTCATTTTTAATTCTGTGAACTAACGCATCTATGGTTAATTGCTCAGGCCCAATACCATCCAGCGGAGAAATAATACCACCGAGCACATGGTATAAACCATTAAACTGCTGTGTACTTTCAATGGCAATTACATCTCTAATATTTTCTACCACACACAACAAATGTTGCTGGCGCATTGGGTTTATGCAGATGTTACAAATAACGGTATCTGATACATTAAAACAACGGCTGCAAAATTTTATTTCGCTGCGCATTTTGCTTAAAGCCTCACTAAACTGCTCTACTTCGTTCTGTTCTTTTTTTAAAAGATGCAAAACCAAACGGAGGGCTGATTTTTTACCAATGCCAGGTAGTTTGGCAAATTCATTCACCGCATTTTCTAAAAGTTGAGAGGAAAACTGCATAGCTGCAAAAATAATTTATTGTAAAAATAATACTAAAAAAACTGTTACAAATTTATCTCCCGTTCATTGTCCCAATCTGCACGTACAGATAATTTTTGAGGTAATGCCACAACAATTTCTGGCTGTATTTTTTTAGAATAATTTCCGGGTGTCCACTTACCGTTTTTATCTTTATCGTATAAAATTCTTACAGTATATTCTCCGGGAGGAAACATAGAATTTGTATAGGTAGATGAAACAATTGGGTAAGAATATTTTACATTTTCGCCTAATACAAATTGTATTACCGGGTTTTTTGTGAGATCAAGATCATTGAACCGAAGGGTAAGTTTTCCATATTCTTCAGCCCGCTTAGTAATAAACCTTACAGTATCACTTTTAGTAAGTTTTGTACCTGCAGAATCTTGGGCTGCATCTTTATCAATTATTAACACAAGTGGTTCATCAGCTTTCCAGTTAACATCAATAATAATTTTTTTTGCTGTGCTGTCTAATGAATAACGCAAGGGCTTAATTTTTTTAAAAAGCGTATCTGTCAGGTAAATTTTTGTGGTATCAAAACTTTTAAGAGGATTATTAAAGCTGATTTCCAGCGGCTCTAACAAATCTTTTGAACCCTGTATATTATTACTGACCCTTAATTTTTTATCCAATACCGGCTTGGTAGCGCTAACGGTTTTATTGTCTTTAGGCAGTTGCTCTGCGTATGCCATTAATGTAATATTCTCCTTTTTTAATGTGGAAACCTCTTCATCAGCAAAGGCAAATATTTCTGAAAGCGAATTGTAAGTTTTGCCGCCATCTCCATCTTTTAAAGCATAAATCTTAAAAGATGCAGCGGGCAAATTTGCAAAATTAAATGTGCCGTCGCTGTTTACTTTTGCGATGTAATTTGGCTTTTTCTGTTTTACGGTGCTGTCAACAGCATTTTTGTAAAGCATTACAAGTATTGTACTGTCAGTTCCTCCGGTTTCCGCAAGCATTACCTTACCATTAAGTGTTAAAGAATCTAAGGAACCGCCTGTAGAAAAAACATAAGTAAGGTTTTTTAAGACGTTGTTTTCGTTGATGTCTCTAACTGCGTTTCCAAAATTAATGTTATAAGTTGTATTAGGTAAAAGGGTATCTCTAAATTTTAATGTAATGCTTCGGGGGCTTGCAACAATAGATGGATTTCTGTTTTGCAAAGGCGAAATAAGCAGGTTCTGTTGTAAATCATTCACATCTATATATTCATCAAACTCCAGAATAATTTTATTACCTTTTACATTCAGGCTACCAACATTTGGTGTTGCTCTTATCAATTTTGGTGGAAGGGTATCTTTTATTCCACCTGTGGGAATACCAATTTGGGCACATCCCGTGGATAAAACACTTGAAACTATTATTAGAAAAAGTATTAAAAAGGAAAATATAATTGATCGTAGTTTCATTATTTTTAAATACAGATTTTAACCAAAAATAACCCGATATTATTTAACCGTTTAATTAATATAAAAACAAAAAGTTATAACTGCTTTTCCATTATTTTTTAACAATAAAACTATGCGCATGAAATATTTTTTAATGATTGTAATGGCTATTACAATGCAAAATTCATATGGGCAGATGTATGAAAGTAAGATTGATTAAAAAAAAACAGCTCAAGCAGCTGTTGTGGGAGAATACAAATACTCCGAGGAGATTGTGCAAAAAACCCTGCGGGATAAATTGGAGCGGATGGGTTACAAGATTAAAAGTACAAAAGGCTTTTTGGTAATTTCTAATGCAGTTATAGGTAGTGTAAGTAACAAGCCATTGGAATATGCTTTTAAGGTTGAAAGAAAAAGCAGGAAAGAAAAAGATATTACTTTATTATCTGCTGTTATTAACGAAAATGAAGAGAATGCTACAGCAGATAATAGCGAAAAATTAAAAAAGTTTTTTATCTGAGCTTATTCCTTTCATTGAAGCAACCAATGTAGATTTCATGGTAAATGAGCAATTTGCTACAGTTGTAAAATCTCAAAAGAAATTAAAAAACCTGCAAAATGACCAAAATTCTATGGAAAGAAAAGTTCGTAATCTGCAGGATGATCTTAAAAAAAATGCAAAAGACCAGGACGGGATACAAAAAGAAATAACAAAACAGCAGGAAGTATTGGATGCGCTAAAAGCAAAGAAAACAGATATGTAAAGCAAAAGAGCCGGTAACTTTTTGCCGGCTCTTTTAAAAATAATATTCTTCAACGACTGCTACATATTTTCATCCAGCGTTTCATCCATATCATGCAATTCAATAGCAAGGTCGTTGGTTTTTATAAAATTGCACCAATGGCAATCTTCTTTTCCGCAACCGGTGTAAAAATCTTTTGCCTGTATTTTATCCCAGGTATCTGAAATTTGTTCTCTCACTAAATTAGTGTCTTCAGGCGTTATTATAATTTTTTCTTTGCGGTATTCTTTCTTTTTATCAGGCTCTACAAAATCAAACTCAGTACTTATAACCTTCCAGTCTTTCAGGTTGTAATTATCAATTAAAATTTTATAAAAAACTGCCTGGCGCCAATAGTTTCCGCCTTGTACGTTTTTATCGTTCGGGCCCTTTAAAGATGGCAACGCTTTATCAATATCGCCGGTTTTGTAGTCTACTACATTTATATTTTTGCCATCAAATTCCAGTTTATCCATTTTGCCTTTAAGTGGAACGCCATCAACTACCACACCCTTAATATTTCTTTCTATGGCAACAACTTTTGTCCAGCTGTTGATGTATTTGTTGTAATAGTTGGCGAGCACGTCTTCACCATATTCCATGCGCCTTGCGAAAGATTCTTTCGTAAAGTTTTCTCTGTGCCTGCGCATATACCATTCAAAATCTGCAAGCATATCTGCTTTGCTGCCAAATCTTTCCTGCCCTCCATCCTGCATTTTCTTAAACAGCTTTTCAATTGCATAATGCACCGCACTGCCAAATTCTGTGGCCTCATTTTTACCGGAAGGAATGCGAATAAGGTTATTGTAATAAAACTGTAATGGGCATTTTAAATAATTGTTTAGAGCCGTTACGTTCATGGCAAATTTGCTCAATAACCCATCAATAAAATCATCTTCATCATGACTAATTTCTGGAGCCTGTGCAGTAAACTGCAGCAGATTAAATTCCGCCATTTCTTCAGCAGCTATAGTTACATTTTGTACGGGTAACTGATGCGTTTCCTGAATTTCTGCAATAAAAACGGAAGGCTCCAAACCTTTTGCCTCATTGCTAAATTTAGCATAAGAAATATACAAATGTTTTTCAGCCCTCGTAATTGCTACATAAAACAACCTGCGCAGTTCCTCTCCTTCTGCAGCCTCTGTGGGAGCAGAACTGAACATCGTATCAGGAAATTTATATCCGCCGCCCGGCTTCCTTTTTTTCTCCCATGATGAGGCATTAACTCCTGCAAAAAATACGTGTTGAAACTCCAAGCCTTTTGAACCATGTGCTGTTAATAAATTAACTGCCTTTTCGTTGCCCGATACCTCAATTAAAGGAAGCGGCAAACCTTCTTTTTCCATTAAATCAATAATATCAATAAAGCCTTTTAAGTCTAAATATGGATTGCGGCCGGTTTCTTCTTTTACAAAATCAAACAGTGCAGTAAGCAGTTGTAAAAGTTTTAATTTTTGGGCATGTTGCATAATGTAAGGCAATACAGCTGCGTTGCGAATAATATTATCCAGCAACTGTTGCAGTGAAACATTTGCCACATTGCCCACCAAAGTTTCTATAATTGTGCTAACTGTTTTTAATTTTGAATTGATGCCTGTATCAAAAAGATCCCGTGCAGGTTGGTTCGATTTATCGTACAATAACTTTCTGATAGAAACGGAGTTGTCGCCATATTTTTTCCCACTTACTTCAACCGCAAGTTTTGCAACTTCTATTGGTGGTATTTTATAAAAATCATAATGTAAAATTTCAAAAAGCAATGCATCACCACCGTAAGAAATATCATGCTCTGCATTTAAATAACGCATGATGGTCAAAATTTTATTTATAAAAGCATCCTGCAAAATATTTACACTTCGTTTGCTGTAAACAGGAATTTGTTTTAGCCTGCAATATTGAGCAATTGCTTCGCCATATTTGTTTTCTTTGTAAATAACAGCAATTTCTCCTGCCGGTATTCCATTTTGTAAAAGTTGATGTATAGCGGCTGTAATGCCTGCCATTTCTTCTTTTACGGAGTTATATTCTAAAATTTGAGGATGGTTTGTAAGCAGTTTCTTTTCGGCATGTGCTGCAATTAAATCTTTGCTTAGCCCGGGTATTTGTGTTACCAGCCGTTCTGTATTTTTACTGATAAGGGTTTGAGAAATATCGAGAATTGGTTGTGTGCTGCGGTAATTATTTGTGAGCACAACCGTTATTAAATCTGCTGTGTAATTGTTTGCAAACCCCAACATATTTTCTACATTAGCACCCTGAAAACGATAAATACTTTGGTCATCATCTCCCACAACAAAAATATTGGGCACTTCCCAATAACCAACAAGTAGCTGCACCAGCTTGTTTTGCGTGCCACTTGTATCCTGGTATTCATCTACCAATACATATTGAAAACGCTCCTGGTAATTTGCAAGAATATCAGGGTTTTCTTCAAAAGCTTTTATTACCCAATTAATCATATCATCAAAATCATAACGGCTTCGCTCCCGCATCAGCTCCCGATAATTTTCAAATTCATTTACGGCTGCTCTAAGCTTTTCTTTTTTCTCTTTTTCCTCATCAATTTTATCTTGCCTTACATCGCCTTTTTTAAATTCTTTGGTGGCACGCTTTGCAACGTATCCATCCCTTAACGGCAGGTCAGCAATGTATTCATCTATTTTTTCGTTTATGAAATCAGCGGTCCATCCTTCCCTTTTCATTGTAGAAAATAAACTGCGCAAATTGTTTATTTCAAAATAAACATCGCCTCTGTATCTTTTTAACGGGTGGTTTTTTGGAAAATTATCTATGAGTGTTTTAAAGAGCTGGATATTCTCCAATTCAGAAATAGCATCAAGTGAATTTTTTTCGAAAAGCGATAAATTATCCTGTATAACATCGTTGCAAAAAGCATGAAAAGTGTAGATGTTTACTTTGTATGCATCAGCGCCAATAAACTGCTGTAATCTTCTGCGCATGGCAATGGCTCCTGCATCTGTATATGTAAGGCACAGTATGTTTTCAGGGGCATTATCAGGTTCTAAAAGTATCTTCCCAATTCGTGCAGCAAGTATTTGTGTTTTGCCTGTTCCCGGCCCGGCAATTACCATTACGGGGCCCTGTGTAGTATCAACCGCAAGCTGTTGTTCTTTGTTTAATTTGCTGTACTCTTCGTTAAATTTGTATTGAAGCTGTTGACGGTATGCCTGCATGAAATGTGTTTTGTAAGTATAAATTCTGCCGCTGAAAAGTAATAAAAAAGAAGCTATTAAAAATTAATTGTTTACAGAAACAGCAAATAAAAAATGAGTAAAGTTTATAACCTGAGCACTGTTCAATTTATACCGTGTTCTTTAGAAAAAGCCTGGGAGTTTTTTAGCAACCCGGCCAACCTTGCAGAAATAACACCTGATAATTTAAATTTTAAAATACTGTCAAAAAATTTAGGTGCCATGTACCCGGGTCAGGTAATTGAGTACAAAGTGCATCCAATTTTGGGTATACCATTGTATTGGATGACGGAGATTACGCATGTGCAACAGCATAAATATTTTGTAGATGAACAGCGTTTTGGGCCTTATGAACTGTGGCACCACCAACATCATTTTAAGGCTGTACCCGGCGGGGTTGAAATGACAGACTATGTGCATTACAAATTACCGTTTTGGTTTTTGGGTGATATTGCCAATGCTCTTTTTGTAAAAAAACAATTAAAAGGAATTTTTGATTACAGGTTTAAAAAGGTGGTGGAAATGTTTGGAGAAGGAAAGAATTAGTACTTCCCTTTCCAGCCCGTTAGCTCATACACATAAAAATTATACGCCAGTTTCTTATTTCTAAAAATAGGAATGGTTGAAATAGAATCTATTTTGCTGTAATAATTTGCAAACGCTTTTTTTGCATCAAAATAATCGTAGGAATGAACAATGGTATAAGCTGTATCCATTTTAATATTTGCCGTATCGTATTTTAACCGCCATGCATAATGGTGAATATCTAATACCGAACCTAAGCCAATCATTTTTATGTTTAGCGGTCGGGCAAAATAATATTCATCATGAGCACCCCACCAAGTATTGCAAACCATCGGATGTTTTGACGAGGTATTTCTTTTTTTGTAGATTTCAGCATATTTTTCTCCACCTTCCTTCCAGCCAAAAGCATCTAAACTGGTATCTGTTCTGCCTAAAGCTAAACCTGCTTCGTTGCTGAAGGTTCCCGGGTAAAAAATTACAGCTGCGGCTATAAGAATTATTAAGCCAACGGTGTAGCCAAAAGCTGATCTGTAAAAGATTTTAAATTTTGCAAGGTTCATTTCTGACAATCCAATGGCTGCTATTGGTAACAACGAAACATAAGCGGGTCCGCTCCAGTGTGGTAATGTTGTGCGGAACATTGATAAAAAGAAAATAACAACTAGCAGTGGAATGCCCATCAACTTAAAAACCTTAACTGCTTTATCGGTATTTAAATTATATTTTTTAAAAAAGAAAAAGGCAATTAACGCAATTGTAAATGGATTGTTTATTACTATCTGGCCAACCGTTTCTCGTAGCAACCCCATAAAATTAAAGCCGCTTTCTTTAACCACAACTCTTTCTCCGTGGAAGCGAAAAGTAATAAAATCGTTCTGAATATTCCAGATAAGTATGGGCGAAATAATTACTGCGGTAATTGCTGCTGACAGATAAAACCATTTGTTGCTGAACCATGATCGTCTGTAAAAAACTGTATATAAAAAAACGCCGCCCCATAAAAAAACCGCATGCACCTTACTCATAATACTCAACCCTGCACATACACCAAAAAAAACCCATGGCAATAGTTTTTCATCATTACGCAATATTTGTGTTACAAAATACATGCTTGCCGTCCAAAATACCATTTGCGGCGTATCTGGAAATATAAAGAGCCCCGCAGTTATTGATGCATAAAGAGAAATATTATAAAGAAATACGCCTGCAAAACCAGCCTTGGCTGTACTGATGGCAGTAATGGTTTTGTAAATAAAAAAAGAGGAAAGGGCACAAGCTACCAAACTACCCAGACGTATAAAAAAAAGATGATCTTCCAGCGCCAGGTTAGCTGTAAAAAACCTCACCCACAGAGCAACTAGTGGCGGGTGATCAAAATAATTTATTTGAAGTTGCCGGGCAAACGAAAGATAATAACTTTCATCGTTACCTAAATTAAGAAAGGTTGATAAAACAAGTCTGATAACAGTAAAGGCAATTACCAACCATACAGACTTTTTGGCAAATATTTTATCATTCTCTAATGCCAAAATTATTTTTATTTGATGTTATTTGCAAATATAGATGGATAATATAATTGTAAGCATGGAATACTCCTTGTTAGTCGTCTAAAATAACAAAGGGTGATCTTTATAATTTTTTAAGATCTTTTGTGTAAGTTTTATAAAGCGTGTTTATTTCAGTTATGTTTAATGTAGAGTTTTTAAAATTTGGGATTGTAGGCTTATCGGGTGTAGGTATCGATTTTTTTGTAACCTGGTTATTTAAAGAAAAAATAGGCATTAATAAATATATAGCTAACGCTGCAGGATTTTCGTTGGCTGTAATAAATAATTTTTTATTAAACCGGTATTGGACCTTTGAAGCAAATAATGAAGCAATAACCAATCAATTCTTTAAGTTTTTAATAATTGCTGTTGCCGGTTTGGCAATTAACAGCCTTCTCCTTTTTTTAATTGTAAAGTTTACTAAGATCAACTTTTACATAACCAAACTGTTGGTTATTGGCATTGTGTTCTTTTGGAATTTTTACTTGAATTACTTTTTTACTTTTCATTAAACTTTAGCAACAACAGGTAAAGTGAGCACAGTTTGCAGGTGAATTTCTGCTGCAAGAGTAATAACATATGCGATAATAGTTAGCCGATATTTAAAAGTATAATAATTTTTTGCTGATAATCATACAGTTGTGAATGTTCAAAATAAAAAAGCTTTATACATTGTTGTTTTAAATATTATTTATACACTACTTTTGCACCTCAATTAAAAAAGCTGCGGGGATAGCTGCAGCCTCACTTAAACAAAAAAACAATGAGCAAATTACATTTCACCACAAAACATGCTAACGAGGCTACCGTTACACACAACTGGTATGTTGTGGATGGTACTAATCAAACCGTGGGTCGCATGTGTGCTAAGATAGCAGCAATTTTAAGAGGTAAAAACAAAGCCTATTACACTCCCCATGTTGATTGTGGAGATAACGTAATTGTAACCAACTGTGAAAAGATCGTTTTTACAGGGAACAAAATGGACGAAAAGACGTATTTAACTTTTAGTGGTTACCCCGGTGGTCAAAAAGGCGAAAAGGCTAAGAACCTATTGGCTCGCAGACCGGAAGTTGTAATAGAAAGAGCTGTTAAAGGCATGCTTCCTAAAAACAAACTTGGTCGCCAGATGTACAAGAAACTATTTGTATATGCAGGTGCAGAACACCCGCATGGTGCACAGAAACCACAGGACCTAAACTTTAATCGTAAATAAAAAAAGATACTAGATTTTAGATACAAGACACAAGACAACAATATCTAATTTCAGTCAGTCTCATAAAAATAAAAAATGGAAAAGCAAAAAAACGCAGTAGGTCGCAGAAAAGCAGCTGTAACACGTGTTTTCCTTAGCAAAGGAGAAGGCGCAATTACAGTAAACGGAAAAGACTATAAAACTTATTTCCCGCTTATATACTTACAAAACCAGGTAATAGCTCCACTTAAATCAATAGAATCTATTGATAAATTTAATATTGTTATAAATGCTACAGGCGGTGGTGTAAAAGGCCAGGCAGAAGCAGCAAAATTAGGTATTGCACGTGCATTACTTGAAGTAAATGCTGAATACAGACCAATATTTAAAGCACTTGGATTTTTAACCCGTGACTCACGTGTAGTAGAGCGTAAGAAGCCGGGCCGTAAAAAAGCAAGAAAATCATTCCAGTTTAGCAAGCGTTAATATGGAAGATATTAGACCTAAGATGTTAGCTGCAAGATTAGCCGCATCACCCATCGATCATCTAATATTTTGCATCAATCATTTTAAAAATACTTTAATAATATACAATGGAAAATAACACTTCCTTACAACAGCAGTTACTTGAAGCAGGCGTACACTTTGGTCACTTAAAGAAAAAGTGGAACCCTAAAATGCTTCCATACATTTTTGCAGAAAAAAAAGGTATCCATATCATTGATCTTAACAAAACTGTAGAAGGTTTACAGGAAGCAGCAGCGGCACTTAAAGCTATTGCCCGCAGTGGAAAAAAGATCATGTTTGTTGCTACCAAAAAGCAAGCAAAAGAAATTGTACAGGAAAGCGCAAAGCGTGTAAACATGCCTTTTGTAACAGAGCGTTGGTTGGGTGGTATGCTTACTAACTTTAATACAGTACGTAAGAGTGTAAAGAAAATGCAGAGCATTGAAAAAATGCTTGGCGACGGAAGTGCAGAAAACCTAAACAAAAAAGAACGTTTAACACTTACCCGTGAAAAAGAAAAGATGGAGAAAGTATTGGGTGGTATTGCAAACATCAGCCGTGTACCCTCTGCCTTGTTTATGGTAGATATAGGACATGAGCACATTGCACTTGCAGAAGCAAAGCGTTTAAACATCAGTACTTTTGGTATGGTAGATACCAATTCTGATCCTAATAAAGTTGATTTTGCCATTCCTGCAAATGATGATGCTACAAAATCTATAGCTATTATAGTAAACTACATTACCGCAGCAATTGCTGAAGGTTTGGAAGAGCGTATGAGCAGCAAAGATGAAGAAAGCAATGATGATGCAGATGAAAGTGCAGAAGCAAAAGCAGCACGTTTTGAAAACAAACAGGATGGTGGTGATGACAGAAGACGTGGTGGTGGTCGTGGACCGGGCGCAGGAAGCGGCGGACCGGGTGGTGCACCAAAGCGTAGAGTTGCAGGACCAGGCGCAGGCGGAAGAAGACCGGCAGGTAAGTAAAGGACCTTTAAGAGTTCCCACGGGGATTTAAAAACAGGTTGATGCAAACGAGCTTTGATTTTATTGCTGTCCAAACAAAAACAGCAGCTATGGTTATGCTAGTTGTGTCACTCACTTTAGGGTTATACCTTTCTAGAACATTATTATAAAACATTAAAATAAAAAACTCCTCAAAGTATAAAGTTTAAAACTTGTAGTTTGGGGAGTTTTACAAAAACACTATTATGAGTGCAACAATAACAGCAGCAGATATAAATAAATTACGCCAGGCTACAGGAGCCGGTATGATGGATTGCCGCAAAGCATTGGTAGAAAGCAACGGTGAGTTTGAGGCAGCTATTGACTGGCTTCGCAAGCAGGGCCAAAAAGTTGCTGCAAAACGCAGTGACCGTGAAGCGAAGGAAGGAGTGGTAATAGCACAAACTACAGCAGATAAAAAAGCAGGAATTGTTTTATGCATCAGCTGCGAAACTGATTTTGTAAGTAAAAATGCAGACTTTGTTGCATTTGCACAGGTTATAGCTGACGCAGCTATTGCTAATGATGTAAAAACCGCAGAAGAACTTGGAAACGTTGAAGTGAATGGCGCCAAAGTGGTTGATATGATTAATGATAAAGTAGCAGCCATTGGTGAAAAAATAGAAATACAGAAGTT